>JBOGWH010000416.1:0-28350 GCA_050692975.1 Actinomycetota bacterium
GGTCTCGTCTTGGCCGGCCGAAGAAGCCTTTATCGCCCGGCAACGGCGCTTTAACCCCGATATCCCCTCCGACTGCGCTGCATTTAGCAGTTCGCGCTCAAACGAGGGAGCCGAAGCCGCCGCCGAGCGTTCACCGGTTTTCTGCCAGCCACCGCTGCGATCGACCTGGCGGGAGGCAAGCAGCTCGCCGGCGGCAAAGATCCGCTTGCCTTTGGCGAAAAGAGACACCAGACGCATGGCGTCGTCGGGGTGCAGCACAGCGGGGTCAAGGTCTGCGACCACCTTTTCTGCGGCCTCAATCGCCGTCTTCAACTGAGCGAACATCTGTTCGTTTATAGTACTACCCACCACCGACAACCAGACCCGGTTTTGGGCCATCTGGAAGAAAAACTTTGAAAAAGTTGGGTTGTTCTAGCAATGCAGACTGGCGTCGATTGCTCTGCTTCCAGTTGGCCATCCTCCGCGCCCCGTGGCCCTTACTGGCATTGGACTCGCAGGGAGCCGCCGAGACGGTCGGGCGGAAATAAGCGGAGATAAAACGACGAGTCGGTGCTCTTGCCGGTGGGGGCATAAGCGGCTTAGTCGAAACCTAAACCCTTGGCGACCGACTCAAGGCTTTCACCGTTGCCCAGCCGTTCTTTAAGCTGGCGAAGGAGAGTCTCGGCCGCCGCAGCATTGGAGGTTATGCGGCGCCAACGTCGCTGAACAGGAGCTTCAGGCAACTCCGTGACGCTGACTCGCCAATGTCCCTTGTGTCGAATCCTCCGGTAAATCCACGTAAGAAGATCCAGCCATAGATCGCCGTACCAATCGATGTAGTTGTAAGTGAGCCCGTCCATCGGCTGGACATTAATCACATAGCGCCCGCCATAGGTTTCCGCGAAAGCCGCCCTGTACGGCTGCTCAAAGCCAGACAACGGATGTTTTGATCTCTACAGTTTCAGCTGCGGTCATTACCTTCTCTAGTTCGCGCACGAGCGGACCGATGCCACTTGCCGAGCGGGGGAATTTCTTATGGGTGGTAATAATGATGCCGCAATGCTCGCGTTGCTCCCCCACGCAATCAGCATGAATCCGAAGGACGTGTTCGGCATTGGATCGCATCGGGACGATTGATCGCGGCGTACCAGTGACACATTTCCTGAAGCACCTCTTTCGGTGGACTCTCCGTGTGACCAGTTCCTAACCGGTTCCACTGGGGGACAATTAGGGGTGAGCATGATCACAGCGATTTCAACCGACCGGAAGCAGGCCCAGCGAGTGGCGGCTATCTCACTGGTCGCCGCCATCGGCCTGGTCGTCGCCAAGCTGGTCGTCGGCCTCGCCTCGGGCAGCCTGGCAATCCTCTCGGAGGCGGCCCATTCTGCTCTCGATGCCGGAGCCACCGCCCTTACTTTTGCGGCCGTAAGGATCGCTTCCCGGCCTCCCGATGAGGAGCACCCCTACGGCCACGGCAAGGCCGAGAACATCTCGGCGCTCGTCGAGACGATCGGGCTGTTTGCCCTGTCCATTTACATCGCCGTGCAGGCCGTCGGGCGGCTGCGCACCGGCGCGGAGGAGGTCGACGCGGCCTGGTACACATTTGCGGTAATCGGCCTCTCAATTGTGGTGGACGCCAACCGCTCGTGGATTCTGCACCGGGTGGGCCGTAAGTTCCGCAGCCCCGCGCTTCAGGCCGATGCTCTGCATTTCACCGCCGACCTGCTCACCTCGGCGGTCGTGCTGATCGGACTGATCTTCGTGGCTCTCGGCTACCCTTCGGCGGACGCGATCGGCAGCCTGTTCATCGCTGCCTACGTGGCCTACTCCAGCATCAGCCTCGGCCGAAAAAGCGTGGACGTCCTGATGGACCGGGCCCCCACCGCAGTCGTCGAACGTATCACCGAGGCCGCCCTGGCGGTGGAGGGGGTAGAGGAAGTTCGCAGAGTGCGAGCTCGCTTCGTGGGGGGACACCCCCAGACCGACATAGTGATCGGCATCTCCCGGCGGCTCCCGCTGGAGCGAGCCCGCGCCGTGACGGACGAGGTAGAAAAGGTGGTCGGGGAGCTGGAACCGGGAGCCGACGTCGTCGTCCAGTTGGAGCCCATCGCCGACGAGGAGCTGATAGTCGAGCAGGTAGAGGCGATCGCCGCCCGCCATGCTTCGGTCGGGCAGGTGCACAACATCTTTGTCACCGCCAGCCCCGAGGGACTTCTGGTCACCCTTCATGCCAAGTTCCCAGGCTCGATGAGCCTGGCCGAGGCGCACGATATTTGCGAGAACCTGGAAGCAGAGATCGCCGCAGAAGTGCCCGGCTGCACCCGGGTCGACACGCACATGGAGCCGCTTGGGGAGGGGGCGGTGGGCAAGGACGTCACCATCGACCAGAAAGAACTGGCCGCCTGGGCTTCTCTGCTGGCCGAGCAGCAGTCCGAAGTCGAGAACTGCCACGAGGTTTTGATCACACAGAGCGACGGGGCGCTGCAGATCGTCATGCACTGCGAGGCGGCGTCGGGACTTTCCGTTGAGGCGGTACACGATGCGGCCACCCGCATCGAAGATGAGATCCACCGCCGCTGGCCCGAGGTGGCCCGGGTCACGGTCCACTTTGAGCCGGCAGAGGTCCCTACTTCAAAGTCTTGATGTAGGCGACCAGCGCCCTCACTTCGTCATCGCTGAGCGCACCGGGTTTGATCACGGTTTCCATCAGGCCTTCCCTGTAGCCCCGAACCGTCTGGGCGCTGGGCCGCCGCATAGAGTCGGCCATATAGGCGTCGTCGGCCACCACGGTGGTTTCGTCCGAGAGCCGCACCCGGCTTCCGTACAGGCCCTTCCAGGTTGGGCCCGTGGAGTCGGAGCCGTCGGTGCTGTGGCAGTTCACGCATCCCTTCGAGGCCCGCAACTCCTCGCCGCGCTCGGCAAGGGTCGGCCGGTTCTCACCTCCGCAGGCCGTCGCCGAGGCAAGGATCAGCCCTGCGGCCAGCGCCTTCATTGGGGTCAAGCCGAAACCAGGGCTCCGGTGACATACATAACCGCCAGTCCCGCCGCGATCCCCAGAAGCGCAGGGGTGGAAGCCAGGCCGCCGGGGGACTCCCTGCGGACCAGGGACAGGACGTCGTAAACGACTTCGGCAATGGCTCCCGCGGCGATGGTGAGAAAGACGGCGGCGAGCACCGGGGAGAAAAAGAAGGCTCCGGCCCACGCCCCGGCGACCGTTGGGAGGCCCGCCACAAGCCCCAACGCTGCCAGCATCACAAGAGTCGTCCGGGTGCGTCCGAGCACGGAAACAATCCCGATGCCCTCAGTGGTGTTGTGAATGGCGAAACCGATCACCAGGAAGGCCCCCAGCGCAATTTCGCCCAGACGGTAAGCCGCCCCCACGGCGAGGCCCTCGCCCAGATTGTGCAGGCCGATGCCGGCTGCGACGGTAAAAGCCGTCACCAAGCGCGAGTCGGTTTGGCTCCGGTTTTTCATCCACCGGGCCGCCGCGAGTATGAGCGCGAAGGAGGCGATGGCGCCGAAAGCAACCACCCCGGTGCCCCCCAGGGCGGTCGGCAGTTCGGCCGCCTCCTCCAGGGCTTCGGCCACCGTCTCGACTCCCAGGAAGATCAGCACTCCCGCGGTGAAGGCCAGAAAGAAGTTCAGCCAGCCGGCCCCGACGGTCCGAAGAAACGGCATCCAGGTCATGCCGAGCAGCACGGGGATCAGCCCGATATAGATCCCCAGCAGCCCGAAGGTCCACAGGAATTGTCCGTCTACTTTCGGGGTCTCGGTCGCCACATCGATGGTGTGCTCGAAGGTGACTCCGGTGGAGGAGATAAGCACGATCGTGACCGGCTCCGCCTCAACCCACGGGTATCTCAGCGATATGCGGGTCGAACCGAGTCGTTCGATTCGCCCCGAAGGGTGAGCGTCGAACCCCCAGTAGGCATCGTCGACCAGCACCTGCGCGATGGTCACCGTTGAGGGCCCCCCATTGGTCACCGTCAGGTCGATCTTGCCCTGGGAGAGGTCCACTTTGCCGATGGTCACATCCTCGACCGGAGGGAATTCTCCGGGAAAGATACCCGCCGCTCCCACTTTCAGGAATACGCCGATCAAAACCGCCATAAGAGCCAGCGGGATCAGGAGGAGAACAGGCCTGGGCCCCGGGCGCCCGGGTTCGCTCTGCTTCTCGTCCACCCTCGTGCTCACGCCGAAACCTCGAACATCCCGGCCCATCCGAGTTCGGTGAACTCGGAAACGTGGGCGTGGAACATGTACCGCCCCGGCTCCCGGTAGGACAGCTCCAGGATCGATCGTTCCCCCTGGCCCAGGACTACGGTGTCGGTGAAGTTGTTCGGCTCGAGCTTGGTTCCCGTGCGGTACTCGTTGAAGAAGGTCGCATGTGAGTGAAATGAGTTGATGAGGTCGAACTCGGTGATGTTTACGAGATATATCCGGATCAGCTCGCCCGCCTTCACCCGGATCGGGTGGCGGAGGAAGTGGTGGGCAACGGTGTTGACTGCGTAAACCTCGTTGCCGCCGTCGAAGTTGGTATCGAAGGCGTTCATCATCATGACCATCTCGACGGCGGGGGGCCGGCCGCCCGGAGGGTCGACGATGAAGGTGCCGTACAGCCCCTTGTGGATGTGGCGCTTGAGAGGGGGCGTGTGGCAGTGGTAGAGATGCAGTCCGAAGGGATCGGCGGTGAACTCGTACGTGAAGCTCTTGCCCCTGTCGACCAGCTCGAAGACGCCGTCCATTCCGGCGGAATGGAAACCGTGAAAGTGCATGGTGTGCGGATGGGCCCCCACGTTGGTGAAATGGATCCGCACCACGTCTCCCTGCTTCGCCCTGATGGTGGGGCCGGGCACCCTGCCGTTGTAGGCCCAGGCGGCGAACTCCACCCCCGGGGCCACTTCTATGGTGAGGTCGGCCGACGTGATCTCGTATTCCCGGAGCGTTCGCCCGTCGGGAAGGCTCGACACCTTCCCGTAATCGAAATCCTTGAGGTAATCAGAGGGGTTGAATGCGCTGAGGTCGACCTCTCCCTGAGAGATGTTCCCGAAGTGGCCGTGCGCGCTCGCCAGGTCGCGGTACGTCTTGGAGAGTCCGTGGTCGTCCTGGGCGCCCGCTTTGAAGACCCGGCCAAAAATGGCCCCGGCGGCGCCGAGCGATCCCGACGTCAGCAGCTGTCTTCTGGTCACGCGGGGGACACGTAAATGCAATCTGCCAGCTCCCTTCCAATAGCATGCTTCCTTTTTCCTACGGTGACCCACACCGGCCCGCCGAAGGGGCCCTTTTCGCCGATGGTGATCGATGTGCCCGGACGCAGCCCCAGCTTCTCGAGGTAGCGAAGTGCTTCGGGGTCCCGGTCCGAAACCCGCCGCACCGTCGCCGGCCCTTCCAACTCGCTGAGGGCGGCATGGCGCACCGCACGGTGAGGGCCGCTCTTGGGAGGGATCGGGTCTCCATGGGGGTCATGGGTCGGGTGGCCGAGCACTGCGGCCATCCGGTCTTCCACTTCCTCTGAAATGGCGTGCTCCAGCACCTCGGCTTCCTCGTGGACCCGGTCCCACGGAATCCCGAGCTGCCGGTGAAGGTACTCCTCCAGCAGCCTGTGGTGTCGGATGACCTCCAGAGCCAGGGCAAGGCCCTTGTCGGTCAGTTCTACCCCGCGGTATCGCCGGTACAGCAGCTCACCCGACGCCGACAGCCTCTTGACCATGGCGGTAACGGTCGCCGGGCTGACACCGAGTCTTTCGGCGATCGCCGAGGTCGTCGCCGGCCGCCCCGACTCCGCAATGGAATAGATGGTTTTCAGATAGTCCTGAATTGTATTTCTAGTCATCACAAAATTATTTTAGATGAATCTAAATTATCGCGTTTGAAGTTGCCCCGGGCGCCCTTGGCCCTGCGTGCCGGTGTTACGGTATTGCCGACATGGCTGAGCGCTACGATCCGAAGTCCTTCGAAGAAAAGTGGATGTCGGTCTGGGAGGACGAGGGGATCTACGAGGCCCCCGACATCCCTCGGGACAAGCCAAAACGCTGGGTTATGGAGATGTTCCCCTATCCTTCCGGCGACCTGCACATGGGACACGTCGAGAATTACTCGATTGCCGACGCCATGGCCCGCTTCTGGCGGATGAGGGGATACGAGGTCATGCATCCGATGGGCTACGACGCGTTCGGGCTCCCGGCGGAAAACGCCGCGATGAAACGAGGAGTGCACCCCCGTGAGTGGACCATGGCCAATATCGCCCAAATGCGGTCGTCCTTCAAGCGGCTCGGCTACTCCTACGACTGGAACCGCGAGGTGGTCAGCTGCGAGCCGGATTACTACCGGTGGAACCAGTGGATTTTCCTTCAGATGTACGAACGCGGCCTGGCCTATCGCAAGACCTCGACGGTCAACTGGTGTCCCGTGGACAAGACGGTCCTGGCCAAAGAGCAACTGTCGACCGGGGTCTGCTGGCGGTGCGGCAGCGAGCCTGAGATTCGGGACCTTACCCAGTGGTTCTTGAAGATCACCGACTATTCCGACCGTCTGCTCGACGATATGGAAGACCTCGAGTGGTCGGAGTCGATCCTTGCCCAGCAACGCAACTGGATCGGCCGCAGTCGCGGGGCCGAGGTCACGTTTCAGATCCACCGGGCGCATGACGACCGGGTGGAGCACTTCTCCGAGTTTCCTGTTTTCACGACGCGGCCCGACACGCTGTGGGGGGCCACTTTCTTCGTGATGGCGGCCGAGCATCCAAAGGCGATGGAACTGGTGGAGGGAACCGACCTGGAAGGCGCTTTCAGGCAGTTCGTCGACGAGGTGCGCCGCCAGAGCGATCTCGACCGCGTGGCCGCCAAGGGCCTTCGAAAGGGCATGGCCCTCCCGGCGGTCGCCCTCAACCCGGTGAACGGGGAGGAGATCCCGGTTTGGGCGGCCGACTACGTCCTGATGGGGTACGGGACCGGAGCGATCATGGCGGTGCCGGCCCACGACCAGCGGGACTTCGAATTCGCACGTCAGCACAACATCCCGATCCGGGTCGTCATTCAGCCGGAGGACCGGGAACTGGATTCCGACACCATCGAAGAGGCCTATCCGGGGCCCGGGACGATGGTGCATTCGGGGCATTTCACCGGCAACGTGGTGGTACCTGAGGATCAGACCGGCATCGATGCGGTCATCGACTGGCTGGAGCAGGAAGGCGCCGGCCGGCCCATGATCAATTATCGCCAGCGCGACTGGCTGGTATCCCGCCAGCGCTACTGGGGCACTCCGATCCCGATTCTGTATTGCGACGAGTGCGGAGAAAGGCCGATCGCGATCGAGGATCTTCCTGTGCTTCTCCCCGAGTCCGCCCGGTACGACTCCGCGGCGGAGGGAGAAGAAGGCCAGCCCACCAGCCCTCTGGCCGGCATCCCCGAGTTCGTGAATGCGACCTGCTCCGGCTGCGGGGGGCCCGCCAGGCGCGAGACGGACACGCTGGACACCTTCTTCGACTCCTCGTGGTATTTCCTGCGCTACTGCGACGCTCACAACGACCGGATGGCCTTCGAGCCCGGCAAGGTGGCGGCATGGGGCCCGGTTGATCAGTATGTGGGCGGCACCGAGCACGCGGTCATGCACCTGATCTACGCCCGGTTCTTCACAAAGTTCTTCCAGGACCTCGGGCTCCTGGAATTTTCGGAGCCGTTCCCGAGCCTGTTCAATCAGGGATCGATCTCCGCGGGAGGCCACGAGATGTCGAAGTCGCGCGGCAATGCAATCGAGGCGGCCGACGTGATCGATCGGTTCGGCGCCGACTCCGCCCGAGCTTTCATCCTGTTCTGCAGCCCCCCCGGCGCGGACTACGACTTTCCCCTCGACGGCATGGAGGAGATCGGCAGAGTGGCTCACAGCTGGCTTTCGAGGGTGTGGCGGATCTGCTCGGAGGTGTCCGACGCCCCATTGGGCGGCGAGCTCAAGCGGGCGGTTCACCGGACCATCCGCGGGGTGACCCGGGACATGGAGGATTTCGGATTCAACACGGCGATCGCCAAGATGATGGAGCTCGTCAACGAGTTCTCCCGTCTGAACGGTCCGGTTCCGAGGGCTGCGGCGGAGACGTTTGTGAGGCTGCTGGGCCCGATAGCGCCCTTTATGGCCGAGGAGCTGTGGCATCGATACGGCAATAACGATTCGGTGCATCTGCAGTCCTGGCCGGAATTCGACGAGGCTCTCGCCGTTTCCGAGGAAGTCACGATGGTGGTGCAGGTCAACGGAAAGGTCCGAGACCGCCTCCAGGTCCCCGCCACCATCGACGCGGCGGAAATGGAGCGCCTGGCCGTCGCCAGCCAAAAGATAGCGGCCCACTCCAACGGCCGCAGCCCGGCGAAGGTAATCACGGTTCCCCCCCGGCTGGTCAACCTGGTCTTTCCCGACTAACCGAAACTCGGACGTCTGTCGGTACCCATCTTTATGATTGCCCTCTTGAATTGACCAACCCGGCCGCGTAGGCTTTGGCCTAGAGGCTCCAGCTTCCCCTGCTTCCCCCACTTCCCAAGGCTTTCCCTGTACTGGCGTGCGGAACAGCAAGGAGGTGGATCATCGAACGGAAATGGTTTTCCCGGCTCATGGACTCTGCCAGGGCGTCGCCGGGGGAACTCGCCCTAATCGCCGTTCTGGGCTTCACGATCGTGGGCGGTTCGGCTCTGGTTTTCGTAAGAAATACCGAGCCCCCGGCGCCGCCTATTCGCAAGGTGGCGGCCCCCCGGCCAAGTGCAACCCCGACCGAGGATATCTTCGTCCACGTAGCCGGATTGGTAAAAGCGCCGGGTGTCTACCGGCTAACCGAAGGATCGAGGGTAAAGGACGCGATTGATGCCGCGGGAGGCTCGCAGGACGGCGCCGACCTCGAATCCCTGAACCTGGCGGCCAAGCTGGCCGACGGCGAAAAGGTCATGGTAATGGCGCCGGGGCAGGTCCCCCCTGCAGCTGCGGGGGTGGCGGCGGGAGGCCCCGCCGGTACACCGGCCAAGACAAACCTGAACACCGCCACACCGGCGCAGCTGGAGGAACTGCCCAGCATAGGGCCGGTGCTGGCCGAGCGGATCGTCGCCCACAGGCAGACGAAGGGCAATTTCACGTCGATCAAGCAATTGATGGAAGTTTCGGGAGTCGGGCCCAAAAAGTTTGAGGGGCTAAAGGACCTCGTAACCGTCTAGTGCGCCGCACGACCCGGCCGTGAGGGCCGCTTCGGTTGCCGCGGCGCTTGTCGCCGGAGTCCTGCTGGCCGACCGGGCAAGGCCTGCGGCCCCTATCGCCGCGAGCGCGGGGGTGCTGGCAATTCTGTCGCTGGGAGGCGCATGGTGGCTGCACAGCCACAACCGCAACGACCGGCCCGGGGAAATTCTCGCCGGGCTTTCCGGGCGGACTCTGATTCTGCTGCTGGCCGGGGTGCTGCTGACGGGATTTTCCGACCTCGGCTTTCGAATAGCTTCGGCGGACCAGTCTCCGTTGGCTCGAATGGACGGGCGCGTCGTGGAAATCGGCGGACGCATCACCTCCGATGCGGCCCGGCGTGGCCCGGCTTCGAGGTTCGCACTCAAAACTCGCACCGCCGACGGCTCGCCGGTTCGAGGAAAACTCTCGGCGACCCTCTACGGCCCTCTCCCTTATCTGGAGCCGGGGGATGAGGTGTTTTTCACGGCAAAGATGGCGCGTCTGGACCTGCTTGAGTCCTTTGACGGTTACCTGTTTCGCAGGGGGGCGGTGGCCAAGGCCGTCGGAAGCGCGGCGGAACTTCGCATTCTCGGCAAGGACACTGTGCCACTGATGGCGGCGGCCAACGCCCTGCGGCGGCAGATTACCCGGGCCGTCGGCGCCTCTTTGCCCAGGGGCAGGGGCGGGTTGCTTCTGGGCCTGCTGATAGGTGACGAGAGCCGGGTCCCGGCCGTCACCACCGAGAACTTTCGCGCCGCCGGCCTGTCCCATCTCACCGCGGTCTCGGGAGCCAACGTCGCCATGGTGCTGGCTCCTTTGTTGTTGTTGCTTACGGCGGTGGGGCTGCGGCGCCGGGCCCGCATCGCCCTGGGAATTTCTACTGTGGTCATCTTCGCGATGGTCACGCGCTGGGAGCCTTCCGTGCTCAGAGCCTCCCTGATGGCGTCTTTGGCGCTGGCCGCCTTCCTCTTCGGCCGCAAGGCCGAGCCGCGGCACGTGCTGGGGCTCTCCTTCATAGGGCTCACGGTGGTGGACCCGTTTATCCTTTGGTCCGCCGGATTTCAGCTCTCTTTTGCGGCGACCGCCGGGATCATCTTCCTTGCGCCGCTGACGTACAAGAAGCTCCGGCTAAACGGCGACGAGGAAGGCGAGAAACCCAGGCCGCTGCTGCAGGCTCTGGCCGTGGGCGCATCGGCCCAACTGGCGGTGATGCCGCTTCTCGTCTGGCACTTCGGGCGACTCTCCCTCGTTGCCGCGCCGGCCAACCTGGCGGCCTTCCCACTTGTGGCGCCTGCGACCCTGCTGGGCATGATCGGAGGTCTGGTTTCGGGCCTCTCGGAAGCTGCGGGGGGGTTGTTGATCCAGACGTCGGGTGCATTCGTGTGGGCGCTCGAGGGGGTGGGCCGCCTGTTCGGAGGAAGCGCAAAGGCCCAGCTTGAAGTGGTCGACTGGTCTGCGGCTCACGTGCTCGCCGCATACATGGCGATCGTTGCTCTGTTCTTCGCTGTGGCCGGAAAGGTCCGGCGGGCCAGATGGCCGGCGGCCGCGGCAGCGACAGTCTTTGTGGCGTCCAGTCTTGCGCCCGCCGCCCAGGCCGCCCGGCCGCCGGGAATGCGGCTGACTTTCTTCGATGTCGGCCAGGGGGACGCCGCTCTGATCGAGAGCCACGGGGGGGCCAGGATTCTCATCGACGGCGGTCCGGAGCCGGAGCTGGTAGTCCGGCGACTCCGGCGGCGGGGCATCGAACGCCTGGATCTCGTGATCGCCTCGCATGCCCACGCCGATCACGTCGCAGGATTGGCGGCGGTGGTCGACCGGCTTCAAGTCCGGCGCTTCCTGGGTCCCGGCGTGGACGACCCGATGGTCGACTTTCTCTTTAGAAAACGCAGGCCCCGCGCGGTGGGCGAGGGGGATCTATTCCAGGTGGGAGACCTGCAGGTGAGCATGCTGGGCCCAGGCTGGCCCGCCCTTGAGGAGGCTAAAGAAGCCGCCGAGCAGCCCGCCCGGAACAAGGAAGGATCCTCCCTCAACGACGCGTCGGTTGTGGCGCGGATCACCCGGGGCCGGGGCTGCGCTCTGTTTCCCGGCGATCTCGAAGAGCCCGGCCAGGAAGCGCTGGTAGCTTCGTCCGCCACGGCGTTGTCCTGCGGGGTGCTCAAGGCGCCTCATCACGGCTCGGCCAAGCTTTTGGCTTCGTTCGTAAGGGCGGTGGGGCCCGAACTGGTCAGCGTGTCCTCCGGGCCGAACAGGTTCGGGCACCCCACAACAAAGGCTCTCTCGATCTTCGAGCGCTCGGGCGCACGTATCCTGCGGACCGATCGGCTCGGCGACATTGTGGTCGAAGTCGATCCGTCCGGCCGCATGGAGGTTGGTTGAAAGGGCCGGGAGATACACTCCAGGAACGTGGCTGACCTGCTCCCTGTTTACCTGATCGTGGGCGACGATGACCTGCTGGTGTCTCGGCAGGTCGAGAAGCTGCGCAAGGAAGTAGCGGACCACTCGGTGGCCGAGTTCTCGGTGGATGACGACTTTCACCTGCTGATCCAGGCTCTGACAACTCCGCCGATGTTCGAGGACCGGCGGCTGGTGATTCTTCGAGGCGCCGACCGGGTCGGGGCCGAAGGCCAAAGGTCACTATTCGCATATCTCGAAAATCCCTCGGATTTCGCGACCCTGGTGCTGGTGGCGGAAGGCCCCGCCGGCAGGCTGGCCGCCCAGGTCCGCAAGAGCGGCCACGTCATCGAAGCCGGTAAAGGTAAGCCTTCCGACCTGTTCGCCTGGCTGGCCGAGGAAGGAAAGTCCAAAGGGCTGAGATTATCGGCCGAGTCGATGGCCGCCCTGCGGGGTGCCGTCGGGGACGACCGGTCGGCGCTTTCGGTCGCCGTCGACGAGTTGCGTATGGCTTTCGGTGACGGCCGGATAACCCCCGCCCAGGTCAAGCGGCAATTTGGCGCCGCCGCCCCGGCCAAAGTGTGGGGAATGGTGGATGCAGTCGTCGCTCGCGACCCCGGCGCCGCGCTGGCCGCGCTAAACCGTCTGACCCTGCAGGGGGAACCACCGCAAGTTCTTGTGTGGGCGCTGATAAGGAATTTCCGGATGCTGATGGTCGCCGGAGAACGGCCGCCTACGGAGGTCTCCAAATTACTGGGTTTGCCGCCCTGGCGAGCTGAGAAGCTGGTCAGGCAGGCGCGCGGCTTCACGCCCGAAACTCTCATCCGCGCTTACCGCTTGCTGGCTGCGGTGGACTGGAAGCTCAAGCGCAGTGAGGAGCCGGCGTCGTTGACGCTGGAAAGAGCGGTCGTCGCGATAGCGACGCCGGCTGCTTAGAAGGTTGGGGGTCGCCTAGAAAGTGCGGGCGTTAAAGCTGCGGGCGAGAGAGGATTTGCGGTTGGCTGCGCTGTTTTTGTGGATGATTCCCTTCGAGACGGCGCGGTCCAACTCCTTGCCGGCGCGGCGCAGCGCCGACTCGGCGGCGGGGCCGTCATCGCCCTTAACGGACTCGTTGAAGTTCTTGATGTAAGTTTTCAGGGCCGTCCTGACGTCCTTGTTGCGCACGCGGCGCCTCTCGTTTGTCAGGTTCCTCTTCTTCTGAGACTTGATATTTGCCATGGACCCCCAATTTAACACTGCTACCCTGACCGGTGTGACCGACCGCAGCCTGGTTCGCTCCTTTAGCCTGATCGCACACGTGGATCACGGCAAGTCCACGCTCGCCGACCGGATCCTTCAGATCTGCAAAGCCGTGCCCGAGCGGGAGATGAGAGAGCAGTACCTGGACCGAATGGACCTCGAACGCGAGCGGGGAATCACCATCAAGGCCCAGGCCATCCGGCTGCTTTATCCGGCGGCCGGCGGGCAGATCTATGAGCTGAACCTGATCGACACCCCCGGCCACGTGGATTTCAGCTACGAGGTATCCCGCTCCCTGGCCGCCTGTGAGGGGGTGATTCTGCTGGTTGATGCCGCCCAGGGTGTGGAGGCCCAGACCGTGGCCAACCTGTACCTCGCTCTCGATGCCGGGCTGGAGATCATCCCCGTTTTGAACAAAATCGATCTGCCCGCGGCCGAACCGGACCGGGTCGCCGAGGAGCTTTCCGGTCTTCTCGGCATCGAGGCCGGATCGATCCTTCGGGTCTCGGGAAAGACGGGGGCCGGAGTTCCCGAGCTGCTGGAGTCGGTGGTGGCCCGCGTTCCCGCCCCGACGGGGGACCCCACGGGCGCCACCCGGGCCCTGATCTTCGACTCGACTTACGACAACTACCGGGGGGTCGTGACCTTCGTGCGACTGTTCGACGGAGAGCTGCGCGCCCGCCAGAAGGTCCGCATGATGGCCAGCGGGGCATCGCCGGAAACCGAGGAGGTCGGCGTCTTCGCTCCGACGATGATCCCGGTGGATGTGCTGGTGGCCGGCGACGTCGGCTATATGATCCCCGGTGTCAAAAACGTGCGGGAGGCCACCGTCGGGGACACGGTGACCGACTTTCGCAGGCCGGCGGTGGACGCTCTTCCCGGTTACCGGGAGCCCAAGCCGATGGTCTGGGCGGGCCTGTACCCGACCGACGGCGACCAGTACCCTTCGCTGCGCGACGCGCTGGACAAGCTGAAACTAAACGATGCCGCGTTCGTCTACGAGCCCGAAACGTCCCAGGCCCTGGGATTCGGTTTCCGCTGCGGCTTCCTCGGGCTGCTGCACATGGAGATCGTCCAGGAGCGCCTGGAAAGGGAATTCAACCTCGACCTTCTCACAACCGTCCCCGGCGTCGCCTACGAGGTCGTGAAGACGGGCGGTGAGATGATCGTGGTCCACAACCCGGCCGGAATGCCCGATCCGGGAACCATCGAGGAGATTCGTGAGCCCGTGACGTCGGTGATGCTCATTGCCCCTTCGGAGTTTGTCGGCCCCCTCATGGAACTCTGCCGGGCCCGCCGGGGCGAGTTAAAAGGCATGAACTATCTGTCATCCGAGCGGGTTGAGCTGCGGTACCGGATCCCTCTCGCCGAGATGATCTTCGACTTCTACGACCAGTTGAAGAGCCGTACCCGGGGCTACGGCTCTCTGGACTATGAACCGGCGGGATACGTTGCGGCCGACCTGGTCAAAGTGGACATTCTTCTCCACACCAGCCCGGTCGACGCGTTCAGCTGCATCGTCCACAAAGAAAAGGCGTACAGCTACGGCAGGAAAATGACCGAAAAACTCAAGGAGCTCATCCCTAAACAGCAGTTCGAGGTGGCCATCCAGGCGGCCATCGGCTCGCGAATAATCGCTCGGGAAACAATCCGTGCGATGCGCAAAGACGTCATCGCCAAGTGCTACGGGGGAGACATAACACGCAAGAGAAAGCTCCTCGAGCAGCAAAAGAGGGGCAAGGCGCGTATGAAGCAGCTGGGGTCCGTCGAGATTCCCCAGGAAGCTTTCATGGCAGCCCTCAAGCTGAATGAGAAGTAAACGCGAGCGAGCGATTGCTTAGCACTCAGGGGCCGCGAGTGCTAACCTTCTAGAACGGATATGGCAGGCTCATCGCTAGGTTTCGATCGCCGCAGAGCGGCCATTTTGAGGGCCGTTGTCCGTGATTACGTCCGAACCGGCCAGCCGGTGGGTTCCCGCCGCCTGGTCGAGAAATACCGGGTCAAGGCGTCCCCGGCGACCATTCGAAATGAAATGGGAAGGCTCGAGGAGGGGGGATACCTGGCGCAGCCGCATACCTCGGCCGGGCGGATCCCCACCGATCTCGGCTACCGGTGGTTCGTCGATAATTGGCCGGAAAGGGCCTGGCCGGCCCTTAACGAAACCGCCCGCCGCTCCATCGAGGCGGCTCTTCAATCCGGCGCCTGGAGCCTGGAGCATGCTCTTTCCTCGACCTCACAGCTGCTTTCCGATCTCACCGAGGCCGCGGCGGTGGCCCTGGCGCCTCCGGTGGCCCCCGGAAAGTTGAGGAGATTGGAGATGTTTTCCAGAGACGCACATCATGCCACGCTCCTGATCGTCCAGGACAACGGGGAGGTCCTCCAGTCGGTAGTGGAATTCTCTGAGGCTACCGACGAGCCTGCTCTGGAGAAACTGGTCGGCGCCTTGAATAACCAGATCGCCGGTCTTCCCCTTGATCAGGTCCCCGCGCAGATCAAAGCCGGCAAGGGGGCGGGAAAAACGCTGCGGGCCATTGCTGCGGAGGTCCAGCGCGTGATCGAGTCCCAGGCCGCAGAGAGGGTCTACCGGGATGGAGCCTCGAACATCGTTTCTCCCGAAAAATTCTCAGATGTGGCGGTGGCGCATGAAATTCTGCAGTCTCTGGAGCGGCCGGCGGTAGTTGCCGAACTCATGATCGGCAGAGCAGAGGTAGAGGGAGCCGTGGTGTTCATAGGCCATGAGATATCGGTGAGGCAGATGCAGCGATGCTCCGTGGTCGTGGCAACTTATCGAACCGCCTGGGGAGGGGGTGGGAGCGTCGGCGTTATCGGCCCCACACGAATGGATTACCCTCACACGATCTCCGCCGTTGAGGCTGTCGCCGGGGGTTTGACCAGGCTTTTGAGCTACCGATGAGCCGCCGTCAGTCGAGGACGGCTCGAGACTATTACGAGGTCCTCGGGGTGCAGCGCGACGCGGGGGAAGATGACATAAAGAAGGCGTATCGCCGCCTGGCCCGCGAGTATCACCCCGACGCCAATCCCGGGGAAAAGGATGCCGAGCACAAGTTCAAAGAAGTGGCGGAGGCATTCTCGATCCTGTCCGATCCCCAGCGACGCCGTGAGTACGACACCTTCGGTGCTGCGGGAGGTTCCGGCGGCTTTGATCCCTTTGACATTTTTGCCTCGTTTTTTGGCGGCGATCCTTTCGGGTTTACTCAGAGCGGCGCCGCCGCCGCCTCCCAGGGCCGCGATGTACTGGCAGGCCTGGAAGTGACTCTCGAGGAAGTCGTCCACGGGACCACCAAGGACCTGGACGTATCGATCTTGCGGCAGTGCGACGCATGCATGGGTTCGGGAGCCGATAGCGGCTCAGGCGTCTCGGCGTGTGCTACCTGCGGAGGCGCCGGAAGCGTGCGGAACGTCTCCCGCAGCATCTTCGGCAATGTCATGTCGACGTTCACATGTCCTGCGTGCCGGGGGACGGGAGAGAAGATCGATTCTCCCTGCAAGCAGTGTTCGGGGGAAGGCCGTGTTCAAAAGCCGGAAACTATTGAAGTGTCGGTTCCTCCCGGAATTTCTGACGGCATGCAGGTGAGAATCAGCGGCAAGGGGCAGGCCGGCGCCAGAGGAGCACCGGCCGGGGGTCTTTATGTGCAATTCCAGGTCGCCGACGAACCCGGCATCGTCCGTGACGGTGATGACCTGATCAAGAGTCTCGGCGTCCCGTTCAGTGTCGCCGCTCTGGGGGGCAGGGTCACGGTGGAAACCTTCGACGAACCCGTCGAGATAGACATCAAGCCTGGCTCCCGACCCGGTGAGGTCCGCAGGGTGCGATCGGCCGGCGTCCCTCACCTCAGGGGAGGGGGAAGAGGCGACCTGCTTCTGCGACTGGAAGTCGATGTGCCTCAGGATCTCAGTGGCGAGCAGGAGGAGCTGCTGCGCAGCTTTGCCGCTTCCCGCAACGAGCCGGTTTCTGAATCCAGGGGCGTCTTCCGGAAGGTACGAAGCGCATTCAAACAGTGACCTCCCAACGGCACGCACCGTATTTCTTTGTGGACGCCGGGGACCTGGCAAATGGTGAGGTACGGCTGCGGCCCGAGGACGCAAAGCATCTTGCGGTCGTGCGCCGCGCCCGGCCGGGCGACCAGATCTGGGCGAGTGACGGGGCGGGAACCGTCGTCTCGGCGGAGCTGGTGGCGGTCGGCCCCGAAGGGGTCGAAGCCAGGATTGTCCGCCGCGACATCGTCGGCCGGCCTTTCCCGAGAATTGTCGTCTTCCAGGCGGCCTCCAGGGGCCACAAGATCGACCTGGCAGTGGGTAAGTTGACCGAGCTGGGTGTCGAAGAGGTAGTCATTTTCGCGTCGGCAAGGAGCGTGCCGACCTGGGATCACGCAAAGGGCACAGAGCTGCTCAAACGCTGGACGAAGGTTGCTTTCGAGGCGGCCAAGCAGTCCCGGCGGGCCTGGCTGCCGGAAGTAGGTGGGCCCCTGCCGATTGAAAAGGTGGCTTCAGCTGCCTCAGGTCTGACGATCGTGGCCGACGCCGCGGCCCCCGTCGGGCTAAGGGAGGCCCTGGGGCGCGACAATCGGAGTGACGTGACCATTGTTGTCGGACCGGAGGGGGGTCTTGCCCCCGGGGAGATCGAGCTGTTCTGCCGGCATGGCGCCATCGCGGCGCGGCTCGGCGAGGGGATTCTCAGGACCGAAACGGCAGGCCTGGTAATCGCCGCGGCGGTCATGTACCACTTCGGCAGGCTGGGAGCATAGAGGCCCGGATGCACTCTCAGGTCAAAGTTCTGATCCCGGGGGACCGGGAGATGGTCAACCTGGTGGGAACCCGCGACGAGCTGCTCAAGATCATCGAGCAGGGTTTCGATTCTTCGATTCTGGTGAGGGGCAACGAGATCACGATCACCGGCGAGGAAGAAGAGGCGGAGAAAGTGGCGCGCCTGTTCGAAGAGCTGCTGGAGTTGCTCAGCCAGGGCCACATCCTGACTCCGGAATCGGTCGATCGCTCGATCAGCATGATGAAAAGCGGTGAGGGGCTCCCCTCGCAGGTCTTCTCCGATTCGGTGCTGACGACACGGGCCCGGATGATCCGGGCTAAGACGATAGGCCAGAAGAGATACGTCGAGGCCATCAGAAGGAATACGATCACCTTTGCGATCGGCCCGGCCGGCACCGGAAAGACCTACCTTGCGGTCGCCGCCGCCATCCATGCCCTGAGGGAAAAGCAAGTTCAAAGGATCATTCTTACCCGCCCGGCGGTTGAGGCGGGGGAGCGGCTGGGATTCCTGCCGGGCGATGTCGCCGCTAAGGTCGACCCTTACCTGCGGCCGCTCTACGACGCCCTGTATGAAATGCTGGAACCGGAAGGGTCGACCAAGGCAATGGAGCGGGGGACGGTCGAGGTTGCTCCGCTGGCTTTCATGCGCGGGCGTACCCTAAACGATTCGTTCATCATCCTCGATGAAGCCCAGAACACCACCGCAGAGCAAATGAAGATGTTCCTGACCCGCCTGGGTTTCGGATCCACGGCGGTAATCACCGGAGATGTGACCCAGATCGACCTGCCCCGCGGCCAGGCATCGGGACTGGTGCTTGTTGAGAAGATCCTCGCTAACATACCGAACGTGGCCTTTTGCCATCTGACCGCCGGAGACGTCGTGCGGCACAAAATCGTCCAGCAGATCGTGGAGGCTTATCGCGTCTACGACGAAGAAGGAGAGACTTCGGGCCGCCCACCCGGCACCCAATGAGCGATAGCGACTTACGCGTCACCATCATCGATAATCAGAACACTCCCGTCGATGCCGGGAGGCTGGAAGCGGTGGCGCGCCGTACCGCTTTGGCTCAGGGGGCCACCGGGGAGTTGACGGTGGAGCTGGTGGATGAGCACTCGATTGCCGAACTGAACGATCGGTTCATGGGCAAACCCGGGCCTACCGATGTGCTCGCCTTCCCCATTGACGGGCTGGCCGGCGAGGCTCACGCACCCGGCCGGCCGCCGGTAGTGATCGGCGAAATCGTCGTATGTCCAGAGTTCGCCGCCGGCGAAAGCGATGAGCCCGAGGGCCACCTCGATCTGCTGGTGGCGCACGGTGTGCTGCATCTACTGGGATTCGACCACGACACCGAGCAAGCCGCCGGCAGGATGAGGCATGCCGAGCGGGCCGCCACCGGCAGGGAGGGGGCCAGCGCAAGCTGATGAGCGGACCAGGGTACGACGTTTTCATCGTGAGCCTGGCCGCAGTATTCGTGGCCGCCGCTTTCGTGGCCTCCACGTGGGTCAATGCCATCGGCCGGCTTTCCAAGGGGAGGGCGGAGCGGCTGGCAATCGATCAGCCAAAGCCCGGCGGCCTGCTGATCCGGATTGCGGAGGATCCCTCGGCATTTCTCACCGCCGCCCTCCTGCTGATGCTCGTCATGCGGATCACGGCAACGGTCCTGGTGGCGGGCCTGCTCGTTCGGTGGGGAGTGGCGCTTCCCGAGCTATCCGCCATCGTTGCGATGACCTTTGTTCTCTTCCAGATTGCCGAACTGGCTCCGCGTACCTGGGTTATCGAGCGGCTCGACCAAGTGCTCTTGATCTCGGCGCGTCCCGTCTGGTGGCTCGGCCGGGGCCTCAGGCCGCTGACGAGCCTGATGATCAAGATCAGCAGGCTGTTCATGCTGATCTTGCCGGGAAGGGGACTGCCCAAGGGGCCGGTCACATCGGAGGAGGAGATCAAGTCGATGCTCGACGTCGCCGAGTCGGAGGATGTAATCGAGTCGCAGGAAGCCGACATGATCCATTCGATCTTCGAGTTCACCGATACGGTCGTTCGCGAGGTCATGGTTC
Source organism: Actinomycetota bacterium (assembly GCA_050692975.1). Taxonomy (GTDB): domain Bacteria; phylum Actinomycetota; class CADDZG01; order JAHWKV01; family JAHWKV01; genus JBOGWH01. The sequence goes on from JBOGWH010000416.1 coordinate 19,636, forward strand.
CCAGGCCGGACATGGCCTGCGTTCCGGGGGATGCCTCACTCGAGGAGGTCCTCGACCTCGCTCTCAAGAAGGGCTACTCGCGTGTTCCGGTGATCGGGGAGAGCATCGACCAGGTTTTGGGAATCGCCTATCAGAAAGACGTTGTGAAGCGTCTTCACAACGGCAAGAAGGGCAAGATCCGCAAGGCGGCCGAAATCGCAAGGGAGGCGATTTTCGTCCCGGAATCCAAGAAAGTGGCAGAACTGCTGCGGGAGCTCCAGAGGGCGAAAAGTCACATGGTGATCGTCGTCGACGAGTACGGCGGTACTGCGGGTCTTGCCACACTTGAGGATCTGCTCGAGGAGATAGTGGGTGAAATCGCCGACGAGTACGATCGGGAAGAGCCCGATGTGGAGATCGTCGACGACCACACGCTGCGGGTGAGCGCAAGGGTCGGAATCGATCACCTGAACGACCTGCTGGGAAGCCATCTGCCTCACGCACGGTGGGATTCGGTCGGGGGCCTCGTGGGGGGGATCCTGGGCCGTGTTGCCGAAGAGGGGGATTTCGTGATGCAGGACGATATCCGCTTCGAAGTGGAAAAGATGCAGGGCCGCCGCATTTTCAAGGTGGTTATTACCGCCGACGGCGCTCTTGCGGCCGAAAAGCCGGAAGAGACCCATGCGTCCTGAGGTAAAGTAACCGCGATGCCGCAGGGATCCGTCAAGCAATACGACGTAAACGAGCAAACGGGTGTCCTCGTCTCCGACGACGGGGAAAACGAGTGGGAGATCGACGCGGAGGCCATGGCCACCGGTATGTTCCGGTTTTTCCGGACGGGCCAACGGGTTACCTTCGACCTGGTTGATGTCGGCGGCGTGCAGAAGCCGAGAAACCTGCGCATCGGCGTTGTTTGAGCGGACGGGTTGAGCAGCTAGCCACCGACCTCGAGGCGCTGGTGGACCGGGGGGAGCTCGACCGGGCGCTCGGTCTGCTGCAGGACGTCCGGCCGGCAGATGCGGCCGACTTGATCGAATCTCTTGACGATGACCGGCTGGCGCAGGTTGTCGATCACTGGGACGCCCGGCATGCCGCCGAAGTTCTGACCGAACTTCAAGATGACCGCAGGGCGGCACTTGTCCAGCGGATCCCGCCGGCCAGGCTGGCCGACATTCTCGACGTCATGGCCCCGGACGAGGCAGCCGACTTCCTCGGGGAAGTCCCTGCTGCCGACCGGGCTCGCCTGCTGGGCAGGATGGAGCGTGAGGAGGCATCCGATGTCGCCGAGCTGCTGGACTTTCCGGAGGGATCTGCCGGCAGGAGGATGTCTCAGGACTTCGTGGCCGTCTCCGAGGAGACGACGGTCCAGGCGGTTATCGACCGGCTGCGAGAGGTGCCCGACGATGTAGAGCTCATCTATTACGTATACGTGCTGGGGGGCAGCGAGCAGCTAAAAGGAGTCGTCTCGCTGCGAAAGCTCATCACCGCAGGCCCCGGGGTTGCGGTCGGGGAGCTGATGCAGGAGGAGGTCGTGGCCGTCCGCCCCGAGGAGGAAATCGGCGCCGCGCAGGAGATCGTCAGGCGATACAACCTGCTGGCGCTGCCGGTTACCGACGAGTACGACCGGATGCTAGGAATTGTGACCGTCGACGACCTGATGGAAAGCATTGAAGAAGAGGGCGAACATCATCTCCTGCGTTTCGCGGGGTCGCTGGACGACCGGGAGCATGCGTCCTACCGTACGTGGACGGCGATAAGAAAGCGGCTGCCGTGGCTGGCTGCCGCGACGGTTATCGAACTGCTTGTGGCATACGCGTTGTTGCGCCCGTTGCCCCCCGACCTTCTGGTCGCCCTGATTGCCTACGTGCCTTTGCTTATTTTCGTCGGCGGGAATACCGCCGTGCAGGCGGCCGCCCGGGTTTTTGTGAGGCTCAGCGGGTCGCCCACGGAAGTCCGCAACCCCTGGCGCCAGGCCCGCAGGGAAGTAGAAGCGGGGGCGGTGCTAGCCTTTCTCGCCGCTGCGGCGACGTTCCCGTTGCTGCTGATGGGGGGGAAAGGCTTGGAGTTTGCCGCCGTGGTCACCCCGGCGGTGGCCGTCACCGTGCTGGCCGGCGCCGGTCTCGGCGCCTGCCTGCCCATCGTCCTCCGCCGTTTCCGGATCGACCCCGCCATTGCAAGCGGGCCGCTGCTCGGCACGGCCATGGATGCGCTTTCGCTGTTTATTTATGTCACCGTTGCCGTGCAGTTCTCGCGGTTCCTCGTTTGACCGCCCCGGTGGCCCGAAAACCAAGAGCCGCCCCATGGCCAGATAGTTGAAAAGGCCGTAGCAGAGAAAATAGAAAAGCAGCTCCGGCCTGAGCTTCGTCAGGGCCAGCAGCGACCCTCTCACCGCCGATACAAAAGGAAGGGCCGCCAGCCACACGGCACGGGCCGGTTCTTGCCTGATCATCCGCGCGAGACCCTCGCCGTCGGCGATCCACTGTCCGAGTGCGAAGCCGAAGCCCGGCGGGAAGCGGTGCAGGAACCTGACTTTGGTTGACACTTCGAAACGCACTCCCGCCTGTTTGAGCCGCCAGCGGAGCTCAACGTCTTCCCCCGAGCGAAATTCCTCGGCCGCCTCGTGAGCCAAATAGACCTCTCTGCGAAATACGGTGGCGGAAAGCCCGAACCAGTGCCTGCTGCGGCCCTGGGCTTGATGAAAAGCCTGGGCTCCCGCCCAATATCCCCCCATCGAACGGCTCAATATGCCCGCCTGAAGCGCTTCCAGCCCTGAGCCATTCAACTCCTCGACAAGGGCTTGTAGCCCCCCCTCGGGCACCACGATGTCAGCGTCGACAAATGCGACCAGCTCGTGGGCGGATTGCCGGGCACCGGCCATCCTGGCAAACGCCAGTCCTCTTTCGTGGTCGGAAATGATCCGAACTCGAAATCTCCGGGCAATTTCGAGGGTGCGGTCCGTTGAGTTGCCGTCGACGACGATGACTTCGGCGGGGCGGCACCGCATTACCGACGCCAGGCACTCCTCCAAAATCCGCTCGGCGTTGCGGACCGGTATAACGACGCACAGGTCGATGCCGCGAGCATCTTCTTTCGCCGGTGCTTGTGTTGGGTCCGGGACCAGGTCGTGCCTCCCTAGCAGGAGCCGGTAGGGCCCTTACTAGGGGCCTTATGTCACCTAAATCTAGCCCTTTTTCGCGGAAAGGCCATGTTTCGGTGCCGCGGGTTGTTAAGCTGAGTTCACTTCTGACGATAAAAGTGAACACGTCTTAAGACAAAGACGACGTATAACCGAAGAACGGAGAAGGGCATGGCTTACCACGGCATGTCCGGACCGGATTCGAGTCACGTCAGTCGAGGGGTCTTACGTTCTCGTCCGCGCCGGGTGGCGGTCAAAAGATGGCGAGCGCTCGCGCTCGTGGCCGCACTGGGAATGACCGGTTTCGCCGATGCCGCCTATACGGTGGTCCGCGGCGACTCTCTTACCAGCATCGCAAGAAAATACGGCACCTCGGTGCGCGCTATAGCCGGCGCCAACGGTGTCGTGAACGTCAATATGATCCGCATCGGGCGCCAGCTGATGATCCCCGGCGTCCAGGGCCCTGCCTCCCGCGGGCCTGCTGCGGCGGGCCCCAACACCTACAGGGTCGTGCGCGGAGACAGCTTGTCCCGCATCGCAGTCAGGTACAAGACGAGCGTCCGGACGCTGATCTCTTTGAACAAACTCCGCAATCCCGGCATGATCAGGGTCGGCCAGGTTCTCAATGTTCCGGGAGTTGCCCCGGCTCCGGCCGTGCCGCAACCCCCGGCAGCAGTTGAGCCGGCGGCAAACCAGGCCCCCGTCCCATCTCAGCGGGAGAACATTCCCGCCCGCCCGCCGACGCCGGTCGTTAACACCGTCGCCCCAGCGGTGGTCCGGGAAACCATCGAGCGCTACAGCGCCCTGTACGGAGTCGACCCGGCGCTGATGAAGGGATTGGCCTGGCAGGAGTCGGGGTGGAAACAGCACGTGGTGAGCCCGGCGGGAGCAATCGGCGTCATGCAGGTGCTACCCGAGACCGGCAACTTCATCTCCAAGAATCTGCTTCACGAACCGGTGAACCTCCAGGATATGGAAGGCAACGTGAAGGCCGGGGTCAGGTTCTTCGCCTTTTACCTTTCCAAGACCAACGGTGACGAATACACCGCAGTTGCCGGCTATTTCCAGGGGCTTCGGTCCGTCTGGCAAAACGGGATCTCGCAGAGGACCCGCGCCTACGCCGATGCGGTTATGGCCCTGCGCCAGAGGTTCAAGTAAGGCTGCCGAGTCAATTTCCACGATTCGAGGGCCATATCGCGATAACTTGGCATCAAGGTGGTTCGGCTTTTGATACACAGATGGCGCCGCCTGCTCGGTTTTATGGTTCCCCTGCTGGCCCTCGCGCTGGCGGGGGCGACCTGTGAGCAGGCTCCCGACGAGGCGAAGCGACTCAAGAGCCTGGAAGATTCGGTCTCCGAAGTCTCGGGGATAGCCGCGCGGGTGAAATCCCTCGAAACCAAGAATCAGGCTCTGGAGGGCCAGGCGGCGGGGATGCAGGGCACGATCACGCAGCTCGAGGGTTCACTCAACGACCTCAAGGATGATATTTCCACCGCGACGGGCTCGAACGCCGATCTGAAGAAGAGAATCGATTCGCTAAGCGCGAAGATAGATTCGCTGAGCACAAAAGTCGATGGATTTTCTGGAAGGATCGGGGCCGCCGAGCAAAAGACGGCCTTGCTGGAAACGCGCTACAACGACCACCTCCGCAAGTATCACGGAGGCGGATGATCCCGGAAAAGTGCAGTGGGTAAGTTGAGCCGATGAAGACCGCACCCGCCCCCGAGACGATCGGAGGGCGCTACATCATCACAGGCCGGATCGGCTCGGGTGGGATGGGAGAGGTCTTCCGCGCCCGCGATTCGGTGCTCGGCCGCACCGTTGCCCTCAAGGTCCTTCCCGTGGAGCGGGCTCTGCAGAGAGGCTTCGTCGAGCGGTTTCGGGCCGAGGCGCAGGCCGCAGCAAGGCTTTCGCACCACAACGTGGTCCAGGTATACGACTGGGGCGAAGAGGACGAAACCTACTACATGGTCATGGAGTACGTTCGGGGACGCAATCTTCGTCAGATTCTCTCGGCCTTCGGTCACCTCGCGCCGGCCCAGGCGTGCGAGACGATGGAGCAGGTTCTCACCGGCTTGTCGGCGGCCCACGAAAGAGGCCTGGTTCACCGCGATATCAAACCGGAAAACGTGATCATCTCCGTAGACGGGACGGTCAAGGTGACCGATTTCGGCATTGCCAGGGTTCTGCAATCCACGACCATGAGCGGCAGCCTGCTGGGAACGATTGCATACGCGGCCCCCGAACAGGCCAGCGGGGGCTCGGTGGACTCCCGGACCGACATTTACTCGGCGGGCTGCGTCTTCTACGAGTTGCTTACCGGCCATCCGCCGTTCGAAGGCGATGCCGCTTTCGTGCTGCACCAGCATCTAACCCAGGCTCTTCCCCGGGTTTCGGCCTCGGTTCCCGAGGTGAGAGTTCTGGATACGGTCATAGCGGCGGCCACGGCCGTAGACCCCGAAAAACGCTACGGGTCTGCGGCGGAGATGCGAGACGAAGTGCGCACCGCCCACCGAACCATGCCGGAGGGCCCCCCTCTGTCGGCCCTGCCCCAGGAACTCACTTCCGAAGTCGCCGCCGATCACGTCGACACGGTCATCTCCACACCCCGCAAGAAAAAGAAGTGGGGAAGGTGGGTGGTGCTGGCCCTTCTGGCGGTGGCAGCAGGGGTGGGGCTGTTCTTGATGCGCCCGGCCCAGATTCCCCAGGTTCTGGCCCTGCCCCAGGACCAGGCGGGCAAGCTTGTCGAGGCCGCGGGACTCGAATTTCGGCTGGAGCGGGCGTTTTCGGATGGTCCCGAAAACCATGTGATCCGCAGCGATCCCCGCCAGGGACAGAAGGTGCGGCGGGGCAGCACCGTTACGCTGATCATCAGCGCCGGCCCGGCCCTCACCGATGCACCGCTGGTTACCGGGCTTAAGCTGGAGGAAGCCAGGGCCAGAATAGGCGAAGCCAGGCTGGTGGTCGGCAACGTCGCGTTTAAGAACACGGCTCAGGAAAAAGGGATCGTGCTCGAGCAAATCCCCCAGCCCGGCAGGGTTCGAAGGGGCGACCCGGTCAACCTCGTGGTTTCCGGCGGCCCGGCGATGGTCTCTCTGCCCCCGGTCGCGGGAAAAACTCCCGAGGAGGCCACAAAAATCCTTCAGGAATCGGAGTTCTCGGTGGTGAGGGAGGAGGTTTTCAGCGAAGCTCCGGCCGGCAAGGTCGCCGGGACGGCTCCCCCGGCGGGTGCCAAGGTGCAGCAGGGGACCACGGTCAAGCTGCAGGTGAGCAAGGGGCCGGCGCCGTTTGGGGTACCGGATGTCAAGGGCAAGCCGTGCAGCGAAGCCAAGACGCAGCTGGAAGCACTCGGACTTACGGTGGTTGCCCGCAGCTCATCGGGAGGTGCGGCCTCGTGCGGGGCGGGGCGGGTGCTGGAGCAGGATCCTCTCTCGGGGTCCAATGCCCGGAAAGGCCAGGAAGCCACGCTCTACCTGGCCTGAGAATCCGGGCTCGAGCAGGGTGGTTAGACGTTCAGCTCTGAGGAGAGCTCCGGGGTGAGCATGGGGGAGCGGGCCACCCGTCGCCGTCTCACGATCACCGCGTAACCGAGGAATCCGAAGGCCGCGGCAAACGTCGTGAAGCCCACCGCCAGGGCGGCATAGGCCGCGGGAAGGATGATGCCGTCGGCGCTGGGCCGTCCCGTGAGCATCGCTATCCCCCGCGCCGCCACCTGGACGATCTGCGGCTGGTTGTCGATGGCGGGGCCAGGCGGCGGGGCCGGCTGCCTGATCGCTACCTGATCGGTGGCGGCGGCGATCAAAGCCGGAAGGTTCGCGAATCCCCAGTCGAAAAGGGCGGCAGACTCCCGGTAGTGTGCGGGAGAACCGAGGACCACGGCGATAAGCGTGTCGCTGCCGCGGGTTACCGCCGTGATCAGGCAGTGACCGGCCTGGTTGGTAAAGCCCGTCTTGACTCCCACCGTGCCGGGATGGGTCCAGAGCATCTTGTGATGGTTGGTCAACTGGCGCCCGACGCCCTTGGTCCACCCGACCGTGTGGTTGCGGGTAGCCACCATCTGAGCAAACGCGGGGTTGCGCATAGCGGCTCTGGTGATAAGCGCCAGGTCCCTGGCGGTGCTGTAATGGGAGGGATGGTGCATCCCGTGAGGATTTTCGAAGTGGGTGTTTTCGGCGCCGATTTCGGCAGCTTTCGAATTGGCCATTTTCATGAAACCGCCTACGGTCCCGTCGGGGCTCACCTTCTCCGCGAGAGCCACGGCTGCATCATTGCCCGACTCCAGAAGAAGGCCCCAGAGCAGATCTTTGACGGACATCTCCAGCCCGGGGGGGGCGGCAATCTCGCTTCCTCGGGTGGCGGCGGCCTCCGGGCTGACTTTGACCCGGCCCTCGAGATCGGCATTTTCGAGCACGACCAGCGCCGTGAGCACCTTGGTGAGGCTGGCGGGCTCCCTCAAAGTGCGATCTTCCTTGCCCCAAAGCACTTTTCCGCTGGAGGCGTCGATGAGAATGCCCGAAGCACTCCCGATGGGCGGCGCCGCAGGAGCAGGGCCCGCGGCAATCGCCGCAGAGGGGCTGCCGATGAGCAGCCCGGCAAAGCAAGCCAGGAAGATTCTTAGAGTTTTCATGAAAAAGTTGTTTAAGGGTAGCAAAGAGATGGGTAAAAACCATCCTTTTTTAGTGTTTGACTTCGCATTTCTTGCGGCTTATTACGCAGCCGGGCATCGATGAAAGTTATCGTCGGCTCCGACGATTCGGGAGCGGTCTACGATGCCGTTGTTGAGGCCCTCGGGCAGCGAGGCCTGGAGGTCGAGGTTCTCGAGCGGGAGGGGTGGCCGTCGGTCGCCCGGAAGGTGGGGGAGGCCGTGGCGTCGGGAACGGCCGACTTCGGAGTCTTGATGTGCTGGACGGGGACCGGGACCTCCATGATGGCCAACAAGATTCCGGGTGTGCGCGCGGCACTGTGCTGGGAGCCCTGGATCGCCGAAGGGGCGCGCAGGTGGAACGACGCCAACGTGCTGGTCCTGAGCCTAAAGCGAACTCCGTCGGGGCAGGTGCCCGGAATTATCGATGCCTGGCTGAGCGTGGCAGAGCCCGACCCGGACGAACTCGCCAACATTGAGGAGCTAAAAAACGCCGACTCGCGGCCCGCACCAGAATGAGCGAGAGCTTGGCCGGGGGGCCCTACGTGTCCTGCGGTGCTTCGAAGGGGTGGCCGATCAGGTCGCCGATACGGTCCATCAGCCGGGTCGGCTCGAAGGGTTTGGGGAAGATATTCTCCTCGCCGATCTGCTGGCGCAGCCGTTCGATCGCCTCGTATCGTCCGCTGACGACCAGCACCGGGATCTCGCTGAGGCTGGGATCAGCCTGGAGCTGCTGAAGCACTCTCTCGCCGTCAACGTCGGGCATCATCAAGTCGAGGATCATCAGGTCGGGTTGATCGGATTCGGCCTTGGCCAGCCCGTCGACGCCGTCGGCCGCCTCAATGATCTCGTAACCCTCGCCCTCCAGCAAGACGTGAATCAGTTGACGAACCGAGTCGTTGTCTTCGACGAGAAGGACTTTCTTGGCTCCCATCGTTCAGTAAGGGTATCTCAGACT
>JBOGWH010000417.1:0-1434 GCA_050692975.1 Actinomycetota bacterium
CACGAGGACCGAGCCCGCTCGAGGACCGAGCCCGCTCGAGGGCCGAGCCTGCTCGAGGGCCGAGCCTGCTCGAGGGCCGAGCCTGCTCGAGGGCCGAGCCTGCTCAAGAACCGAGCCCACTCAAGGACCGAGCCCGCTCAAGGACCGGGCTTGGCGGTTTCCTCGGGATGGGAAGCGTCGGTAAATTCTTCGAAGCGGCCTGTTATGAGAAAGGCCACCTGCTCGCCGATATCCACGGCGTGGTCGCCGATCCTTTCGATCTGCCGGGACACGACGTGCATTTGAATCCCCCACTCCAGCAAAGCCTGGTCGGTCGAAAGGCGTAGGATCTGGTTGAGCATCCCGCGGTTCAGCCGGTCGATTGGGTCGTCGGTGCGTGGAAGGGTGTAGCAAAGCTCCAGATCCCGCCGGGCAAATGCCTCGATTGCGGTCCCTACCATCCGGCCAGCTATGCCTCCCATCTCCTCAAGGTGCTGGACCACCGTCTCGTCCCGGGGGAGCCCGACCGAGTTGCGAGCGATCTTGGCAATATTCACCGCCATGTCACCGATGCGCTCCAGGTGCAGGTTGAGGTGAAGAAGGCAGGTGAGCAGGCGCAGGTCGGACGCAACTGGAGTTTGCAACGCGAAGACATCGAGAATGCGCTTCTCGGCATCGAGGTAATACGCGTCGATCTTGTCGTCGTCCACGATGACCTGCTCGCTGAGCGGCCCGTCGGAGGTGGTCGCGGCGCGGATCGATCGCTCGAAGGCCTCTTGAGCTGCCCTTCCCATTGACTGGATGCTCAGCTCGAGCCCGGCGAGCTCTTCGTGGTAGCGCCGTCGTAGTTCCTGGCCCATAGAGCGTGGATCCATCCTACTCCGGGTCCCGCGAACCGTCGGTTTTTCGGTGCCGGGCCATCGGGTAAACGTCCAGCAGGGGGCCGGAAAGTTCGTCTTCCGTTCATCTTCGGATAAAGGCTTCTTAAGGGGCCACGCGTAGGATCCGGATAGAGGGGGGCTATCAAGAAGGAGAACAGCCCAATGGCCAAGAAGTTCGTCTCAACCAAGGTGGCGGCGCTCGCCGCAACTGCGATCCTGCTGGGTGGCTGCGGCACGACCGCAGGCGGCGGCGACCCCAAGCTTGCATCTTTGACCGGCACGATCAACGCCGACGGTTCCAGCACCGTTTTTCCCATCTCCCAGGCGATTGCAGAGCTTTTTAACGAAGATGCCCCTAAGGTCAAAGTATCGGTGGGCACGTCCGGCACCGGGGGGGGGTTCGAGAAGTTTTGCGCCGGCGAGACCGATCTTTCCGATGCCTCCCGGCCGATCAAGGACGAAGAAAAGCAAAAGTGCACGGCGGCCGGCGTCGAATTTGTGGAGCTTCAGGTGGCCGTCGACGGACTTTCGGTTCTAGTCAACCCATCCAACACCTTTGCGCGGTGCCTGACCG
>JBOGWH010000418.1:0-2880 GCA_050692975.1 Actinomycetota bacterium
GTCTGCGGGAACTCGGGGTTGATCTCGTCCATCTCGAGCAGTTTGTCGTAAGGAATGTCTGCCTCGGCCAGTAGCACGTTCATATGCCCCGGCATCCGCCCCGCGACCGGGTGTATTGCGAACTTCACGTCCACGCCGCGTTTGGTAAGCGAATCGAAGAGCTCCCGGACCTTGTGCTGGGCCTGAGCCACAGCCATTCCATAACCCGGAACCACCACGACCGAGGAAGCTGACTCCAGAATGGAAGCGGCCTCCTCGGCGCTGGCGCTGCGGTGGGAGCGCTCTTCGCCCGTGCCCTTGGCCTGCTGTACCTGCCCGAACCCTCCGAAAAGCACGTTGGTAAACGAGCGGTTCATTGCCTTGCACATGATGATTGAGAGGATCAGGCCCGAGGATCCGTCCAGTGCCCCTGCGATGATCAGAAGCTTGTTGTCCAGTACGAAGCCCATCGCGGATGCGGCGAGCCCGGCGTAAGAGTTCAGCAGGGCGATAACCGTAGGCATGTCGGCGCCCCCGATCGGGACGATAAGCAGGACACCGAAAACCAGCGATAGGACGGCCAGAATCGGGAACAGCTGGCTTTCTCCAGGGTTGATGATCAGATAGACGCCGATGCCCACCGCGGCGGCAAACAGCGTCAGGTTGACGAAGTTTTGTCCTTTGTAGATCAGAGGTCGCCCGGGGAGTATTTCCTGGAGCTTGCCGAATGCCATCAGGCTGCCCGTAAACGTCAGGTAGCCGAGGATGATCTCGAGGGCCAGAGCTCCCATTGTGAACTTGCTGAGCTCGCCTTTGTGCAGGTAGTACTCCGCCGTGCCGACCAGCGCGGCGGCCAAAGCCCCGAACGCGTGAGAAATCGCAGTTCGCTGGGGTACGGCGGTCATCGGCATGAATATCGCCAGAGGGGCCCCGATGGCAGTTCCCAGAATGAAGGCCACGAGGATCCACTTGTAGCTCACGATGTCCGCGTGCACGAGCGTGCCAATAACTGCAAGCAGCATCCCCAGCTCGCCCGACTTGACTCCCCGGCGCGCAGTGGTCGGGTGGGACAGCCACTTCAACGAGAGGATGAAGGCCACACCCGCGGCCATGTAAGTGAACGGAATGAAGATTTCCCGGAAGTCGGTCACGATGCGGCCTCGCTTCCCGCCGGCTTGGCGGCAGGCTCGCGCTTTTTGAACATCTTGAGCATGCGATCGGTGATCAAGAAACCTCCGACCACGTTCGCGGTAGAGGCGGTCACGGCAATGGTGCCCAGCAGGACGCTGAGATCACTCTTCTCTGCGCCGGCGATGACGATCGAGCCGACCAGGGAGATGGCCGAGATTGCATTGGTCAACGACATCAGGGGAGTGTGAAGCAGCGGAGATACCCGGCGGATCACCTCAAGGCCCACAAATGTGGACAAAACGAAGATGAAAATCCCCGTTTCTAGATTTTCTGGCATTTATTCACCTCTAGTTTCGGGCGGATGTTTTCAATGCGGATGTTCAAAGCGGCCAGATTCTATGCGTTTGCCGCATTGCTTGTCTTGGACGGGAATAGCCCGTCGATCGCCTTCACGGCGCGCAAGCAGCGCCGGGGATGTAGAACGGTTACGGCCCGGACCGGGTCGCGGATCGCGAGCCCTATCGGACCCGAACGGCGGGTTGTTAGTTGGTGGTCTGCGCCGGTTCGGGCTCGCCGGTTTCGGCTTCGGCGGGAGGCTTCGCCGGTTCGGGAGCGGCGGCCGGGGGCATCCCGAGCGCCTCGCGCACCCTGGCGTTGGTTACCTCTCCGTCCTTGGCCACCAGGGTCTCCCTGATGATCTCGTCCTCCATGTTGAGATTCAGGCCCCCGTCCTTCAGCAGGTGAAGCAGCAGCGTCGCGCAGTTCTTGGCATACATGGCACTGGCGTCTGAAGCTACGGTTGCCGGAAGGTTCGTTGGGCCGATAATTTTGACGCCGTTTAATTCCACCACCTCATTCGGGCGGGAGGGCTCTACGTTGCCTCCCTGGCCGGCGGCCATATCGACTATGACCGAGCCCGGCGACATTCCCTTGACCATCTCCTCGGTGACGAGGACGGGAGCTTTTTTGCCGGGCACCTGGGCGGTGGTAATGACCACGTCGCTGGCCGCAATGGTCTTGGCCAGCACCTCACGCTGCTTCTTAAGGAATTCCTCGCTTTGCTCCTTGGCGTACCCGCCGGTGCCCGAGGCCTCCGCGGTATCCAGTTCCACTTCGACGAACTTGCCGCCGAGGCTCATGACCTGTTCTTTTACCTCCGGCCTGACATCAAAGGCCTCGACCACGGCCCCGAGGCGCTTCGCGGTGGCAATGGCCTGAAGGCCGGCCACGCCGGCCCCCAAAATGAAGACTCTTGCAGGGGGGATCGTCCCGGCGGCGGTGGTCATCATCGGAAACATCTTGGTGAGGGCTTCTGCAGCCAACAGCACGGCCTTGTAGCCGCCGATGTTGGCCTGAGAGGAGAGAACGTCCATGCTCTGAGCCCGGGTGATGCGGGGGATGAGCTCCATCGCGAACAAGGTGGCTTTGCGTTCGGCAATCTCCGCGATGGCCTGCGGATGCACGAGCGGCTCGGAAAGTCCCGCAATCAGCAGATCGGGGCGCATAAGCTCGAGATCGGCCTTGCCTTCTTCCGGGTTGGCGCCGTACGTGCGGACCTGCAGGACGACATCCGCGGCGAAAACTTCCTTTCGGGAGGCGGCGATCTTCGCTCCTTTTTCGGTATAGGCCGCATCCACGAAACCGGCCTTTTCCCCTGCTCCCGGCTCGATCAGCACCTTAACGTTTTTCTTTATGAGACTGGGCAGGGCGGCGGGGGACATCGCAACGCGGTTTTCCCCCGGATAGGTTTCTTTGGGTACTCCGACGGTA
>JBOGWH010000419.1:0-1838 GCA_050692975.1 Actinomycetota bacterium
GAAGGGGGGTTGTGCGAGTCAGCACAGAGGTTTCTACGCCTTCAGAGACAAGATAAGAAGCAAGGTTTGAACCGATAAAGCCGCACCCTATAACTAGAGCGCTTCCTCCGTTGACCCTACTCACTCGATTCCCATAAAACGAATTCCCCGATTAGTAGAAGTGAATTGTATAAGCACAGGACAAAAGGTAGGCGTAACTCCAAACCGTGATACAAGCATAGGAAATGGCGCTTTTTGGCGGGGCCAACTCGCCGAACTCACAGCCAGGTGAGACGATGCTTACAGTGGGTGGTCGGAGGTTTAGGGGCCAACCCGGACAACAAGAGGGTCACACTGAAAGTAACAGGAGAACGAATCGTAACCCCCTCGGGCGGTTTCAATGCGAGTTGGCAACGACACGCCGCCTGCTATGCGCTGAGTGCGCGGTTCCTAATGGGCCCTCGGATCTTGGATGTGGGTTGCGGCCTTGGCCACGCGTTTGAGCACCTCGGAACCGACGCTTCCATCGGCCTTGATGTCCACCACGGCTCTTTGATGCCCCAGAGGCGGCAGACCGTCGCTGCAGACATGCGCAGAATGCCGTTTTCAACCGCAAGCATTGACTCTCTCGTATGTATCCACGCCATCGAGCATGTCCCCGATCCCCAGGCCGCAGTGGCGGAGTGCGCGCGGGTCTTGACGCCGGACGGTCCCGCCGTTGTCATTACCCCCAACCGGCTTACGTTCGGAAGGCACGACGAGATTATCGATCCGTACCATTTCATCGAGTTCGACGCCGACCAGCTGGAGACCCTTTGCGGCAGAGAATTCGACCGCGTGGAGAAATACGGCATCTTCGGATCGGAGCGCTATATGCGTTTCTTTGATGAGGAAAGAAGGCAGCTCAACCGGTTGCTGAGCAAGGACCCGCTGCGGCTGAGGCGGTTCGTTCCCCGCAAGCTCCGCCAGCAGCTCTACGACTGGAAGCTGACCAGAGCCCGGACGGCGGAGGCCTCGCAGGCCGCAGCCGAATTCACCATCGACGACTTCGAGCTTCGCTCGCACGGCCTCGAGAGTGCTCTGGACGTGATGACGGTCTGCCATCGCCGCCGGGGCTAGCCCCGCAAGGGCGGACGCGGCAGCACAGCGTCCGGCTCGACTGAAGGAGTTTCTGGAAGGGCACCGATCCCTATGGATCGCGGCGGTTCCGGCAGGAGTGTTTCTCATTTTTCTGATCGCTCGCTTCGGCGACGTTCTGGGGCTGATTTACTCCAACAGCGACGCCGCTTGGGCGCAGGTACTTATCCAAAACCTGGCCGAGACTCCCAACCGCGGCCTGATCAAGGTGGGAGAGGCCCCCCATATCACGACCCTGTGGTTCCTGGAGATCACCCGCAGATTCCCTTTCCGTCAATTGATCTGGGACGTGGCCCCCTTCGTGGCGACCCTGACCGGCCTCGCCGTAACGGCCTGGGGCTGTAGCAAAGCCGCCGGGCGATGGGCGGCCGGAATGACCGTACTATTGGGTCTCACGGCAGGCCCCGCCGTGCTGGCCACCACCCTCCCTGAGGGCATGCGCAGCCATACGTGGCTCGCGAACTCTCTGATGGCGGCGGTCCTGGTTTTCTGGGCAACCCGCCCGGAAAACGAAACCATTCGCGTCAACATCGCCGTGGGCCTCGCTACGGGAGTTTTCGCCGGACTGACCCTGGCCTCCGACCCACTGTTCCTCATCACCGGCCTGGTCCCATTCGTCGGCGCCGGCATCCTCGGTTGGCTTAAGACACGGACTTCGAAGCAGCGAGCAGCGGCGCTCGCAGCGGGGGGCGTCGCAGTAGTCGCCCTCCTGACTGCCCGGC
>JBOGWH010000420.1:0-3919 GCA_050692975.1 Actinomycetota bacterium
CGTCGCGGCGGGACAGCAGGGCCGAGGTGGCGGAATGGCGCAGCCGGTCGATCTCGTCGTTGAGAGAGGAGTCCTTCTCGATGTAGGTGTCCGAGGAGGGGATGTAGGCCTCGGGCTGGTAGTAGTCGTAGTAGGAGACGAAATATTCCACGGCATTATTGGGGAAGAACTCTTTGAACTCGTTGGTCAGCTGCGCGGCCAGGCTCTTGTTGGGCGCCATTACCAGGGTCGGCCTCTGGGCTTGCTCGATTGCTCCCGCGACGGTGAAGCTCTTGCCGGAACCGGTGATGCCGAGAAGGGTCTGGCGGTTGTAGCCCCGGCTGAGTCCTTCGACCAGTTCCTCGATCGCTTTTGGCTGGTCGCCGCTGGGGGCAAAGTCGGAAACAAGCTTGAAGCGCCCCACTAGAGGGCCAACCTTCCCGGCAATTCCTCGAGACTTCGGATCCGGGGCCCGGAGAACTCCGGATAGCGGTCACGGCGGTCGATCAGTATCGCCTTCATCCCAACCGCCTCGGCGGCCTCCATGTCGTTTTTCGGATGGTCGCCGACGTAAACGGAGTGCTCGGGGTCCATCCCGGACCGGTCGATGGCCAGGTGGAAGATGGCCGGATCGGGCTTCTCGACCCCCTCCTTCCCGGAGATGACCATCAGGTCGAACAGGTGCGCCACCTCCATCTCGATCAGCATGCCCTCCAGCCACTCCTCAAAGTTTGAGATCAGACCGACCGTCAGGCCCGAGCGCTTCAGGCCCTCGAGGACCGGCACGGCGTCGGGGAACAGCCGGTACGACTCGTAGCGGGTGAAGCGCTCGTAGAGAGCGTCGCTCAGCCTCCCGCCGGGGTCCTCGATTTCCATCTGTGCGAACGCCGTGGCATACACCTCATGCCAGAAGCGACGGGAAGCATCCCGGGAAGTCGACCAGTTGGTCACTCCCAGCTTGTCCATGACCTCGATGAAGCTGGGCGCCACCGCCGTGAATGCCGCCTCGACCTCTTCGGGCGTGACGGCGATCCCGCCGCCGGCCAGAACCTGGGCGAACAGTTCGTGGAACGATGGGTGGGGAGCCAGCAGGGTTTCACCGGCGTCGAGGAAGACGGCACGATATCCACCCCGCTTGAAGCCCGGACGGGTATGCTCGGCCTCTGGGAGCTGCGTGGAAATCGTTGCCCCGGGTTTGCTGAGTGCACTGGAGGGGTATTCGTTCAACATGCTTGCCTTACTTTTGGCCGTCCCGGTGGTCTGGCTACTGTTCCTCGGCCTGCTGGCCAAGCTGGAAGCGATGACTCTGGGCACAGAAGACCATGGTTCTAAGATACTGCCGGCCGCCGACATTCCGGCCGCAGCGGCCCCCTCGCTCGAGGAACTGACGGGCGGAGACTCGATTACGGCCCCTGCAGTCGCTGCCGCGCTTCAGCCTGCGGTCGAAAGCCGTACCTGAGCCCGGCCCTTACCTGAGCCCGGCCGGACTTAGCTCAGCCTGCTCCGCCAAGCCTTTCCTGAAGTTTTAGCCAAAGATTTTCGGCCGCTTCATTCAGCTCATCGATCGGCCCGTTGTTCTCGATAAGAAACTCCGCCCGGTCCACCCGCTCCTCCACCACTTTCTGGGAATCCATGCGCGCCAGGACCTTATCGGCCGGCATCCCCAGCGCCGTGAGACGCTGCACCCGGGTATCCCGGCCGGCCGTGAGTCCAACCACCGCGTCGAGCGGCAGTACGTTGGCGTAGTCAACCGGGGTGTCGTAAAGCAGGGGGATCTCGGCGATCACGATTTCGCCGCCCTCGATCGCGCGGCCGGCCTCGAGGGTGATCTCAACGAACACGTCGGGATGGACGATCCTATCAAGGGAGTCCCGGGCCTCCGGATCGGAAAAGACGATATCCCCCAGGCGCTCGCGGTCGATGTAACCGTCCTCGCCGACAACTCCCTGGCCGAACCGCTCGATTATGAGGTAGTAGGCGGGCCGTCCCGGCTCGACAACCTGGCGTGAGAGCAAATCCGAATCGATGTAGCGCGCGCCCATTTTTTCCAGCATGCGGCCGAAGGTGGATTTTCCGGAGCCGATCGGCCCGGTAAGGGCAATAAGGAGACCTCTACGCGCGGTCGCGGCGCATTTCCTCCACTATGGACTCCAGTGACTCATCGGCGGAGTCGTCCGCGCCCTGCAGCATCTCGCCGGCCATCTGAGCCGGGGCGTCGGGGACCACCTCCTCGGACGAAGCGGTGGGCTCGGGCGTTGCAGGGGGCTCGGGCTCCGCGGCGGTAGCCGGTTCAGGAGGAGCCTCGGGGGGCTCGGCCGCGGCCGCCGGCGCCTCTGCCGGTGCGGCAATTTCCGCGACTTCTGGGACTTCCGGAGCGGGCGCCTCAAATTCCATCTCGGCCTCGTCGATTTCCGGCACGATGTCGGGCTGCCCGTCGCCGCTGGGGCGCTTCTTGAGGGAAAGACTTATCCGCCGGCGGTCCAGGTCGATATCGATGATTCGAACCTCAAGTTCCTGGCCCAACGAAACCACCTGCTCGGGCATCTCGATGTGGCCCTCGGCAAGCTCGGAAATATGGATGAGGCCCTCGATTCCCGGCGCCACCTCTACGAAGGCCCCGAAGGGAACGAGTTTGGTGATCTTGCCCTTGACTTCCTCACCGAGAGAATGGCCGGCAGCAAATATCTTCCAGGGATCTTCTTGGGTCTTCTTTAGCGACAGGGAGACCCGGTCCCGGTCCATTTCCACACTGAGAACCTCGACCTCAACTTCCTGCCCCACCTGGACAACCTCGGCAGGATGCTCGACGTGGTGCCAGGACAGTTCGGAGACGTGAATCAGACCGTCCACCCCGCCCAGATCTACGAAGGCGCCGAAGTTGACGATCGACGATACGGTCCCCTTGCGCCGCTCCCCCGGCTGGAGGGCTTCAAGAAATTCTTTGCGCTGCTCGGAGTGAGTTGCTTCGAGGAAGGCCCTGCGGGACAGCACGACGTTGTTTCGGTTTTTGTCGAGCTCGATGATCCGGCATTCAACTTGCTGGCCGATGTATTGCTGGAGGTCCCGGACCCGGCGGAGCTCCACGAGGGAAGCCGGAAGGAAGCCACGAAGACCAATGTCGACGATGAGGCCGCCCTTGACCACCTCGATCACAATGCCCTCCACCGATTCGCCGCTGCGGCGCAGCTCCTCGACCCGGCCCCAGGCCCGCTCGTACGTGGCCCGCTTCTTTGAGAGGATCAGACGGCCCTCTTTGTCCTCCTTTTGAAGAACGAGGGCTTCGATTTGCTCGCCGACCTTCACGATCTTGCTCGGGTCGATTTCGTTGCGGATCGACAGTTCGCGGGCGGGGATGACGCCCTCGGACTTGTAGCCGATGTCGACGAGGACTTCCTCGGGGTCGATTTTGACGATCCTGCCGGAGACGAGGTCGCCTTCGGAAAAGGGCTTGATGGTAGCGTCGATGGCCCTGATTAGGTCTTCCATCGTCGTACCGATGTCGTTGTCGATTATGGAGTTACTTGGGGGCAGTCGGTCAACTGATGAACCGGTGCCCACTGGTTGAGGCATAAAACTCCTGTTTCTCAAAGCCCGGGGCCTGGAAAGGCGGCTATTGGCACCTAGAAGGAAGTCCTTCGGAGCGCTGGTGGCGACCTCAAGAGGAGTTTAGCATCCGGGGCCGCATCGCCCCACCCTATTTCGCCTCCGCCCAGTTGGAGCCCCATGAGACGTCCGCTTTTAGGGGTGCGTCCAGCTCGATGACGCCCTCCATCTCTACCCGGACCCGGTCCGCTACTTCTTCGACAACGTCCTCGGGCACCTCGAAGACCAGTTCGTCGTGGACGGTCAGCACCATCCTCTCCGGGCGGCCGTCTTCCTTCAGCGCCGGCATGGTCTTGATCATGGCCAGCTTCATGATGTCGGCGGCGGAGCCCTGGAT
>JBOGWH010000421.1:0-1580 GCA_050692975.1 Actinomycetota bacterium
GTTGTTGATGTGAGGATGACCGAGTACCGGTTTCATTTCGACAAGACGAAGCTCAAGGGCGGCAGGGTGCTTTTCAAAGCCCGCAACACCGGCCGGCTGCCTCACCAGATGGTGATATCGATTCTGCCGCCGGATCTCCCCCCGATACTCGAGCAGCTAAGGTCTTCGCAGCGCCGGGCGGTCAGCCAACTGGCCAGCTTTCCACCAAAAGCCACCGGGAAGACGGCTGCGCTTGCTATTGACTTTGAACCGGGGCGCTACTCGATGGTCTGCTTTGTACGGGACCCCGACGGCATTCAGCACAGTGTTAAGGGCATGGCCGCCGAGTTCACGATCAAATAGCCGCCCGGGAGTTCGTGGCCGGCCACCGTGGGAGGAGCGGTGCGGATGAACGCGGGGGCCCAGCACAACGTTAAATCGAAATCAAGTGGCAGGCCGGCGGGAGCCTCCGGAGCCTGACCATGCCGCGGCCACTTTCGCATCGAGGCGCCGGTTAGCGGTGCAAAGACAAGCTCCCATGCCGGCGGCCAGCAGAATCGCCACGGCCCATGCCGGGCCGAGACCAGGCTGGTCCAGCCGCGAGAATGCATTTTGAGGAGCGGGCTCGTTACGGCGCTCCGATGCGGCTGAGAGTGCTGAGGCCGTCTGGCTTTGGCCGGCGAGGACCATGCCCGCGGCCTGCAACCCCGAAGTCTGGGCAATGAGGCTAGTTGAAGGCGCTACCCCCCCGGGTGGTAATACCAAAGGGGAAGCGGTCACGGCTCGTCCCGCGGCATTGGCGGATTGAGCAGAGCCCGCGCTGCCCGAAGTGATAGTCGGCGGAGGCGGCTGGGAGTTCTTTGCCGCCTCGGTTACCCCGGAAGGTGAATTACCCACGTCAACTCCCGGTGCGGCAAGTGGGTCGTAAGCAAACAGGTCCGAATCGGTTCGTGCGGAAACAAACCCGGGGTCGGTCTCGACCGTTACGTGCACTTTTTCGGGAACAGCATGCGGCGGTGCTATCGCATAGATCTTCTGGTCCGGAAGGGCTTCGTCGACCCAGCACCTTGCGATGCCCTTGGCGCCGCAGATCAGCGGCGGCTCCCCTTCAAAGGTCACTTTCGTCGCTCCTGCAAGGGCGGTTCCGCTAATCGCCGTCTCGGTCCCCCCGGTGAGGGGCCCGGACGGCGGCGTGATCCCGGTGACGATGGGCTTAAATGTATAAATCTCGGCCGACTTGATGGGGTCTCCTGGGGAGACATCTCCCGACGCTCCGCCTGTCACCAGGATCCGTCCGCATTTAGCGCCGCACAGCGACAGCGGCCCGGCCGGTAACGGCATGCTGGCGTGCATGTATCTAGGCACCTGCATGATTCCCGCCCCCTTCCATCGGTCGACCGCGGGGTCGTAGAGGGCTGTTCGGTCAAATATGGCGCCATTATCGTCTGGCGTATTTCCGAAGACTCTCGTACCGCTGCCTCCCGTAACCAATACCCCGCGTCCCAAGATATAGTCGGCCGCGTGCAGAGTGCTGGCGAGGCTCAG
Organism: Actinomycetota bacterium; assembly: GCA_050692975.1. GTDB lineage: Bacteria > Actinomycetota > CADDZG01 > JAHWKV01 > JAHWKV01 > JBOGWH01. The sequence continues at coordinate 1,525 of JBOGWH010000421.1, forward strand.
GGGCGCCCTTGCCTTCCAGGAACCCCGAAGTCCTTCCGACGACACCCCCTTCGGAT
>JBOGWH010000422.1:0-2260 GCA_050692975.1 Actinomycetota bacterium
CCCGAGGGCCGTGTCGTTTAAAACGTAGTTGAAGATGGCCACGGTGGGCACGCCGAAAGCCCCCAGGGCCGTAAGTGTGCCCATGGCCCGGCCGCGGTGCGCGGCGGGGAACTCCTCGGTCATGATCGTGATGGCGGTGGCGTATTCCGCTATCAGGAAGGTGCGGGCCAGGAACTGGAACACAATGAATTGGCCCAGCGTTTGCGCCGAGGCGGTCAGCCCGGTGAACAGCGCATAGATGAAGGTGGTTGCAATGAGCAAGGGCCTGCGTCCGATGCGGTCGCCGATGGCAGAGATCGGCAGGGCCCCGAAAGCGCCGAGACCCACGGCGATGATCGGCCCGGTGAGCCGGCCGGTCCGTTCCAGGTCAACCTGGAAAGCCTCGGCCAGATCGGTGAGTACGACCGCGTTGATGGCGGCGTCGTACCCTTCGAAAAACGTGGCGGTCCCCAGAAGGACGAAAAGCAGTTTGAGGTACTTCGGGTCCCGCTCTGTGGAGGGGCCGAAATGGGAGGCTACTTTGCCCGGTGCTTCGCCTGGCGGCTGCGAAGCCGCTTTACTCTTGCCTTGATCTCGTACTTCATTCGCTTCGCCCACCTGAACTCCCACGACAGGATGGTCAATCCCAGCAGCATGAGAGGGATCGTAAAAGGTCCCGGCAAGGGTATCAGCAGGGCTCCGGCGATCATGAGCGCTCCACCGACGGTCGCGAACACCACGCGCCGGGTGTGGCGCACGACTGCCGTGCGGGGCATCTCCTGGGTGCGAAGCCCCGGCATCTGCTGGGTGTCGTCCCTTCTCATACCTTCAAGGATGCCACGTGACGGAGACAATGATGTGCGAATAGGATGGGCAGTCTCACGAACAGCCCAGGAAAGGCCGCAATGGCGCTAGAACAGCACGAAACAGTCGGAATGACGACAGGACCCGAACGCAACCTTGCTATGGAACTGGTCAGGGTTACCGAGGCTGCCGCCCTGGCCGCCGCCCGGTGGATGGGCCGCGGCGATAAAGAAGGCGCCGACAAGGCGGCCGTCGATGCCATGCGACTTATGGTGTCCACGGTGACCATGGACGGAGTGGTTGTGATCGGTGAAGGGGAGAAGGACGAGGCCCCCATGCTCTACAACGGAGAGCGGGTGGGGACCGGCAGTCCCCCGGAGATGGACGTGGCGGTCGACCCGATCGACGGGACCACTTTGACCTCCAGAGGCCAGCCCGGCGCCCTTTCGGTGATCGCTGTGGCCAACAAGTCGGCGATGTTCGACCCCGGGCCCTGTTTTTACATGGAAAAGATTGCCACCGGTCCGGAGGCCGCCGATGTGATTGAGCTTGAAGCCCCGATTGCGGTGAACCTCGAGAGAGTGGCCAAGGCCAAGGAGATGGACGTCGAGGACGTGACCGTCATCATGCTCGACAGGCCCCGCCACGACGACTACATCAAAGATATCCGTCAGACCGGCGCCCGGATCCGCCTGATTTCCGACGGCGATGTGGCGGCTGCGATCACCGCCGCCAGCAAGTGGGGCACCGGAGTGGACATGCTTCTCGGAATCGGCGGAACTCCCGAAGGAGTCATAACGGCCGCCGCTTTGAAATGTCTTGGAGGCGCGATGCAGGGCCGCCTGCATCCCCGCTCGGAGCAGGAGAAGAAGGCAACCATTGAGGCCGGCTACGACCTCAATCAGATCCTGACCACCGACGACCTCGTTTCCGGCGACTGCTTCTTTGCTGCCACCGGCATTACCGACGGCGAACTATTGCGGGGTGTGCGTTTCCGCGGCGATGGGGCCAGCACTACCTCGATGGTGATGCGGTCGCGGACCGGGACAATCCGCATGGTCACCGGCGAGCATCAGTGGAAAAAGCTGATGCAGTTCTCGGGCATCAAGTACGACTGAGGCCGGCAGACTCCGGCGCTAGAGGTAGTTTTTCAGGACGTCCTGCAGGACCTTGCGGTGCTCTTCGGTTTCGAAGTCGTGCAGCTGGTGGGGCGGGAGAATGCGTTCCTCGACCTTGCCTTCCCGCTTCAGGTAGACCGCCGGGTGGATCTCGTGTTTGTCGTCGGTTTCCACCGTCATGGCAATGGCGTCAGGTCCCGACGAGTCGACAAAGTCGGCCAGCGGAAGGATGCCTTCGTCGCGAAAGTTACGGTCGCCGTTGGAGTGCAGGGTGATCACCCGGGTCAGGTAGGCGCGCTGGTTCCACAGCTCGGGGGCTCGGGTGGCTTCCGAAAGCAGGTAGGGCACGAGATCGGGGG
>JBOGWH010000423.1:0-5279 GCA_050692975.1 Actinomycetota bacterium
CTACAGAGTACTACGATGTATGACGCATGCGTATGATACTTCCGGTGGCGCCAACTGGGACGACGGGAAGATTTCGAAACTGGAGGCTTGCCCCTAGAGCCGATCCCTCCCCTGCCGTAAGATTGGAGCGTGGAAAAGATCGTGGACGTGGAGGAAGTGGAGGTGGTGGCGGAGCATCGGCTTCGTTTGATATTTTTCGACGGCTCGATAGGTGAGATCGATTTTTCAGGTCGCGATTGGCAAGGCATCTTCTCCCCACTCAAAGATCCGGTCTTCTTTGCGGAGGTCACCGTAGACCACGAATTGGGAACTATCGTGTGGCCAAATGGAGCTGACATGGCTCCTGAAACCCTCCACGAGCGGGCCATGGGCGACGCATGACCGCCAGTGGATGCCCCGATTGGTCGAGGTCAGCCGAATAGCGCGAATCACCGCCGGGCGGTGATCACGCAACGTCGATAAAGCGGCGGATCGCTTCGCGGATAAGCTCACTGGTTGTCGTTTTGTCAGCTTTTGCACGAGCCTCGATGGCCGCTTTTAGCTCCGGGTCGATTCTCACGGGCACGACATCTGCAGGGCCGGCCCCCATCGTCGGTCGGCCCCGCCGTCGGGCCTTAAGTTGTTTCATGTCGTAATCGGCAGCCTCGACTTCGGCGGCAATCGCATCGAGATCTTCGTCACTGAGGATTACTCCTGTCTTGCTCTTGTGCGTCGTCATGTCTCATCCTTAGGTGGTGGGAGCAGTTCGTAGAAGACGGGTCTAATAGCCATAGCGTGGATTACTAACTCGACACCGTCGGCAAGCTCAAGCCAGATGACTTCGGGGAGGTTGCCCGCAAGGTCTGGGCCGATGCCCAGCACCTTGGGCGGGTCAGCGTTGGGGTCGAGGTCGATAACAGTAAGCGCATGATCGACTGCGTGGCGAATTGCGGCCTCATTGAAACCGTGCTTGAACGCCGACCGGTGAAATTCCGCATCGACCTATATCGTAATACGAATGTAACTGATCTCCAACCGCTCAACCCCGGGGTCCGAGCTTTCCCACGCAGCGGCAGGCTATCCTTCCCCGCATAGAAAGCGCCGCCCTGGATGCCGAAAAGATCACCCTGGTTCGCGTGATTGGGGCGTTGGTCGTGGTGGCCGGTGTTTACTTCGGCGCCCTCACTCAAGAGAGCGTCGTCCCGCCTGTCCCGGGCGAACCGGACCAAACACCGGCTCCGGAGCCATTGGACGGCGCCGGTGTCAGCGAAAAGACACCAACGAACCCGTGATCCTGCGGGAGCATGCTGGACCCGTGCCCCACCCATCAAATGGTAGGCATCAATTAGGCACCGAGAGTGCTCAGTCCAGTCCCAATTCCTTGCGGAGTACCGCCGGGCGAAGTACGGCGGCCCCTGGTGGGGCGTCGGCCGGGTCGGGAAAACTGTCGAGAAGCCGGACCAGCTCGCTCCGGCGGGTGGGATCGGCGGCGGCCTCGTAGGGGGTCAGGCCGGCCAGGGCCGGCACCGGCTCTCGTAGCCATCGCTTTTCCATCATGTCTTGAATCTGACGAATCATCATCGCGAGGTCCTCGCCGGCCATAGGCGGAGGGCCGCCGGTTTCGAACGGCGATTCGAGGCCGCCGTTCTTGCTTGGAGAGCGCATGGGCGCCTTCATAGGTGTTCGCTGATCTGACACGACGCGAAAGCCGATGTGATCCCCAAGGGCTTTCAGCACTCTTTCGGCCCTGGGCTCGGAGTGGGTGATTATCTTCAAGAGATTGCCTTCCAGCCGGAGGTCTGCCCGCAGAATAGTTTCCTCCTCGCTGATCTCATGAAGTTCAACCCAGCGCTCGTCTTCCCTCTCGTAAAGTTGACTAAGCGCCTCCGCGGCCAGGATGGAATCTTCGACCTCGAGTACGACGTTGCACTCGACCAGGGCCTCGCCTTCGCGGGTGTTCAGCACCGGCGGCCTCTGCAGGGCCGCCAAGTAAGCGCAGATCGCCTCGGGGTCGGCAACGTCGCAAAGCTCAAGCACTTTTGACTCGGTACCGGGCGCGACGTGGAATAGCCCACCGATAAATTGGTGGGTTTCGCCGTCGGGCACGGCTCTGCCGCACACCAGCCACCCGGTTCGGGCATCCCGGCTGAAACTCCTCTCCCGCACCTCGAGCCGGTCGCCCGTCCTGAGGTCGCGTACCACGACCCCGTCACCGCGCCGGACCTCCAGGACCTCATATACGGTTCGGCTGACCAGAGCCCAGCTGGCGGCAAGCAGCGCCTCGTCGTCGGGCAGAAGCGGGCCGCGGTCCTCCAGGAACGCCTCGAACCAGCCTCCTTCGCAAAGGGCGGTGTCGATCACGATCGGATCCTCGGCGGCTTCGGCCACGCTGGCCTCATCATCGGGGTCGGGCACCCGGGCCAGAGCAAGGCTCAGGACGAGGTCAATGGCGTCGCCGCCTCTTCGCTCTAAATAGGTGGTCGTCTTGCGGCACAGCCAACCCACCCGGTCGGGAAGCGAAGCCTGCTGGGAACTGCCCAGGTGACAGAACTTGTATTTGCGCCCCGACCCGCACCAGCAGGGCTCGTTTCGGCCCACGCGCGCCTGCTCGGGGGCTGCGAAGGGCTCCAGTTCATGAAGAAACTCGGGCGCATGAGAGCCCATCTGGCGCCAAAGTCGCAGGGCTTTGGCCGCATCGCCGCGGTCGGAAGCGTACCAAGCGGCCCGGTCGATCACCGGCGGCCAGGTGGGATCCGCCGCGAGGGCCGCTTCAATTTGGGCCTCGGCCGCGAGCGTTTCGCCCGACCGCTCCGACACCAGCGCCGAGATCAAACCCGCGACCGCCTTTTGCTTCGGTTTCGTGGCCGCGTCGTTCAGGGTCTGCGAAAACTGGCGGGCGTCGGCGATCTCATCTTCGTCCGGTTCGTCAACGGGGATCAGAACGTCGACGATCACGAATGCAATACGGGGATCCCTCATGGTCTCCAGGCACTCGCGGAGGTCCTGGGGGGAGGCGGCCGGGTCGTCGGCAAGGTCCAGAATCCTGACCGCTCGGGACCGCGTCTGCGCATCATTCAACGCGTGAAAAATCTTCGTTAACTGTACGAGTCTGGTCTGGTTGTGCCACAGCTGCGATTCGTGCGCCACGCGGTTTCCTCGAATTTCCAAACCTGCCTGGCGGCATAGCTCTTTCAGGGGGGGAAGGGGCTGAGCAAAAGCGCTTCGATCCTCGGCAAGAATTGCCACGACGAGGTCGTTCATATCGGCTGGCAGTTGGGGCTCTGCAATGTCGACTTCGTACACGGCGCGCAGGCGTTCGGCGAATTGTTCAACGTGCCCCGATGGCGTTGCCGGTCGGCCCAGCATCACGCGGCCGGTGTGGTCGACGCTTACTGCGATCACCTCGTCCGGCGAAAAATCGGACAACCAGTCCTCGGGCCCAAGCCAGGCCTCCAGCGTTTCGTCGAGCACCACGCTTTCGATTTCCTCGCCCTTGGCGGTGTAAGGGTGCGGGTGCCAGGCGTAGGGAGCAAGGTCGATATCGATCATAAGGATGTTTTCCAAGCATTCCGTTTCCGTCAGGCGGTGTGTCAGCACTATTCCGTCGGTTAACTCACGGGGATTTACTAAGCGGTCGCCGGGGAGATAGGCCAAAAGGCCGTCGTCCAGCATGTCGTCTACAACCCGCTCCACCAAGCTAACAAAGGCGGGATCCTGAGTCGGGCGGTTCAGCCTCTCGCTCAGCATCACGGAAAGCCTGTCCTCATCCATCGGCTGAGATTCACTCACAACCGCAATAACCGCATCCCTGAGTTCCCCGACGCTGGGGAGGGGTAACCCGTCAAGCGCCTCTACGTAACGGGCGAGATCAAAAGGCCGGCCTTCCCCCAGATTTTCTGCCGCCAGGGTCATAAGGACCAGGGCGAGCTGGCCCCTTACTGACTCCCGGGGAATTCCCAACGACAGCAGGCGCTTGGCGGCGGCCCATACCTCCGGGGGCTGCTCGTCGGCGATCTGGTCGGCGAGTACGAGCAGCATGGAGGTGCGCAAGTATTCACTGGATAGCCTCCTGTCGATTTCGGACTCGGCCGGGTCGTGCATTTCCGGCGAATGAGGTGGGTCGGCGGCCCCCAGCAGCGCCGCACGCACGTCGGGGTCGTCGAGGTCGGCCCCTTCGGGCGCCTCCCCGAATAGAAACTGCGATTTTTCCGGGTCCACGTATTCAGACTCTAAAACCCGCGGGAGAGCCGCAAGCCGGAAAAGACCTGATTTCGCCAAATTTCTTCCCGCGCTTGACTGCTCGACCGACCCTCGGCGGGGGCGGCACAAAGGCGGGAGGAAATCTCAGCGGTCCTGGCGAACGAGCTTTCGGCCGGCATGGAGGATTCAGCTATAACCCGACCGTTGGGCTCCGCCAAGAATCAGGCAAGAATCTGATCAGCCAATCACCCTCACATGCCAGCTGCAGCCGGCGAAGATCTCCAGGTAAAACTCTGGTACCCACGCGAGAGCGTCCAAGGAAAGCGCGCTTTCTAACCTACGCACTGTCATCCGTTCTTGTGGGGATTTTTCTAGTTGGGGGATACTTGATTCAGGCGCTGGCGAGATGAGGAAGGCCCAAGATGGCAGTCAGGAAAACGGGAGAACTGAGCGGCCACATCACCGACCTGTTCATGGCGCCGCCCGTGGAAGGCGGCACAGGTTACGTCGAGAGCCTCGGGAGCTGGATTGACAATCTCATGGGTGACAGTCGCATCCGGAGGCAGCTTCCGATCGCGTGGCCGCCCATGTTGACGAACTCAACATACAACACGGCAGGAGCGGCCAAGCCGAGCCCCAATGAAGACGGAGTACAAGGCGGTCGTGAAGCAGGACGGGGACTGGTGGATCGGCTGGGTGGAAGAAATTCCAGGCGTTAACTCGCAGGGCAGAACCCGCGAGGAATTAATGTCCAACCTTGCCTCAGCGCTGCAGGAGGCAATCGAGCTAAACCGGGAATCGTCTCGAGAAGCCGCCGGCGGGGCTTTTGAAGAAGTAATCATTACCACCTGAACTCAGCCCCTTCATTGCGCATCTTCGAAACGGTTGTGTCCTCGTCCGAGAGGGCGCCAAACACATCTGGTGGGGTAACCCGACATCTGGGGCTGGTTCAGCAGTTCCCCGCCACACGGAAATCCACGACATTCTTTGTCGCAAGATCTGCAGAGATCTTGGAATTCCCAACCCGTAACCCACACCAGGCCGTCCGGCGGACCGCATGAGGCGGCTAGGCGCCGATTCCTTTATGCGGAGGACGTCAG
>JBOGWH010000424.1:0-2037 GCA_050692975.1 Actinomycetota bacterium
TTCATCGACTACAACCAGAACGCCCGGGATCGCACGGTGGCGTCGGCCTATTCCGTGCGCCCGACTCCCGATGCCCGGGTCTCGTGCCCGGTGGCCTGGGACGAGGTGGACGGGCTTGATCCCGCCCGCCTGACCATGAAGACGGTGCCGAAGCGGTTCAGCGAAATCGGAGACCCGGCGGCTCGCATCGACGACTTCGCAGGATCTCTCGAATCCCTGCTGGCGCTGTCGGAGCACGATCGTGCAAAGGGAATCGAGGACGCCCCCTGGCCGCCGCACTTCCCCAAGCAGGAAGACGAGCCTCCCCGAGTGATGCCCTCCCGGGCCAAAAAGCGCTCTAGGGAGCCCTAGCGCCGGGAGTGTCTTCGAGCACGAACGAGTCGATCTCGGTGCCGGAACCGTCAATGGCCTGGACGGTCAGTTTCGAAGAGGTCACCTCGAGAAGCAGGAAGTGGTGTACGGAACGGCACCCGATCTGGCCGGGCTCCTGCCGGACGCAGGGATACACATTGGCTCCTCCACCGCCCGAAATGACGTAATCGATGCCGCCTACGACCAGGTGCTCGTAGGCGTGATTGTGACCTGAAAGAACCATTTTCACTTTGAACTGCTCGAACAGAGGGACCCAGTTGGTCCGAATCTCCAGATTGTTCTCGTGAAACCCTCCCGTGAACGGCGGATGGTGGAAGACCGCGATCTTGAAGGGGGCCGCCGATTTGGCCAGGCCGACGGACAGCCAGGCCGTCTGCTCGGGGTTGCCGGGCTGGTTCGAGTCGAGCATGAAGAAGTCGGCCCCGCCGGTGGCCCAGGAATACCACCGGGAGGAGCCGAGAACCGTTTGAGTCGAGTCGCCGGCAACGTCGTGGTTTCCCCAGGTAGCCTTCCAGAGGTGGCCCGGATGCCCGGTGAGGCACGCCTCCGGGCCGTAATAGTTGCCGTCGGTTGCCTTGCCGTCGGGGTTGTAGAAGTTGTCGCCGGTGGTTACGACAACCTCGAAAGTTCGCGCCTTTCTCACCCGGCACATCGTGTCCGTGACCTGCCTTTGGGCGGGCAGCCCCGAGCCCCAGTCGCCCTTTACGGCAACGAAATGTCCCGGCGGCGCCTGCGGAGAGGACGGACTTGCAGGAAAGGGGCTTACCGGGCGGGGGACGCTCCGGCCGGCGGGTGGGCCGGAATCGGCACAGGAAGAAGCCAGCAGCACTGCGCACAGCAAGGCGCCTGCTCTGGAAGAGATTGGTAAGCGGGTCGAAGCGATGGAAAAGCTTAATCCCAGATATGCCTGAAAGTTCCCCGGAAAGAATCGAGGGCCGGTCAAAGACCGGCCCTCGTAAATACCAAGGGCTACCGGGGGGGACAGCTGCCCTTAGTGGTTAGGCTCCCAAATTACCCTAGAGTCCTCGGCTTAAACATAGTTTTTGGAAAGTTTCCAAAAAAGTTTTTGCCGGGGGCCCGGCGGGGGGGCTTTTGCCCTATATTTCGCCTCTCCAGGCACCGGTTTCCACGCCCAGAGTCTCGATGAGGCTCTTGAAGCGCTCCAGGTCGTTCTCCACCTGGTTCTCCACGATGCCGGTGGCGTCGCCGATCTTCTCGGTGACCCCCTCCGGCTCGAAGTCCATCGTGAGGTTGACCCTGGTGCGGTTCTCGGCGAGCGGCTCGAAGGTCACGGTGCCTGCGTTTTGGGCGCCCTCAATGGACGTCCAGGCGATCTTCTGGTCCGGGATCTGATCGGTGATCTCGGCCTGCCACCGGCGGGTCTGACCCCCGATCTCGGCCACCCACTTGAGGTGACTGTCGTCGAGCTGCTGGACCTGTTCGACGCCCTCCATGAACTTGGGGAACTCCTCGAACTGGGTCCACTGGTTATATGCCGTGGTAACCGGCACGAATACGTCAACCGACTTGGTTACGGTAGCCATGCTTGTACCCTCCTCCCACTGGTTGTGTTTCCGTTCAACTCTTATCCGTCCCGCCACCGCGATACGTACACCACATTTCTGCTTGCTCCGGCCGGTATCCAGGTGTTTAGCTGCCCCGGGC
>JBOGWH010000425.1:0-1730 GCA_050692975.1 Actinomycetota bacterium
CAACTGCAGAGATCGCCCAAGAATTTCCGGTCATCTACATTTCCCAGCCCAACCGGGGCCCGGCAGCGGCGCGCAACACCGGGATCTCGGCCAGCAAGGGCGATCTGGTTGCCTTTTTCGACCACGACGATCTAATGATGCCGGGCAAGCTGGAAACGCAGGCGGAATATCTTCTGAGCCACTCCGATATCGGATTCGTCCTCGGCCGGGAGGAGATGCAGGTGGAACCCGGCTTTGAACTGCCGGATTGCATGAAGCCGCAGCCCAACGACCCGCGCTTACAGACCGAGACCCTGCCGGTGGTGCGGCGGGAAGTGCTAGCGGCGGTTGGAGGATTCGACCCCGATCTGTGGATAGGAGAGGACACGGAGTGGATCGGTCGCGCGCTTGCTGCAGGGTTCTGCATGCACATCTGCGACCAACTCACCCTGATCCACAGGTTCCACGGGTCGAACCTGACCTACATGAATCCGGGGATTGTTCCGGCAATGCTGGAGGTGCTGCGGCGAGTGACGCAGAAGCGTCGTTTGTACCGGACGGCGCCATGACCGGCGAGGGGCGAGTCATCTCGGTGATCCTCCCGGTGTTCAACCAACAAAGCTATCTAGAGGAGGCCATTGAGAGTGTGCTGAATCAATCCGGCGTCACTCTCGAACTGATCGTCGTAGATGACGGGTCCTCCGATCGTTCCGCAGAGGTCGTCCGCAGCTACGGCCCACCTGTCGCGTACCTCTACCAGCCCAACGGCGGAATAGGGACCGCCCGCAACCGCGGTGTGCAGGCGGCTCGGGGGGGCTTCCTCAACTTTCTGGACTCCGACGACCGCATGCGTCCGGGATGCCTGGAAAAGCTGCAGAAGGCACTTGACGACGACCCGCCCGCCGAGGCCGTGTTTGGGGGGGTCTCTGAATTCGTCAGCCCGGACCTCTCCCCCGCCGATGCCGCCGGCGTGCGCGCCCCTCTAAAGAATGTCCCGAGCAAGATGCCCACGGCGATGCTCATCAGGCGTGAGGCATTCATGAAGGTGGGGCCGTTCAGCACCGCCAGGCGTGCATCGGAATCGTTGGACTGGTATTCCCGTGCGATGGCAAAAGGGCTTCGCCACACAAGAGTGGAGGAGGTGCTCTGGGAAAGGCGCCTGCACGCGGGCCACTACAGCAGCACCCTCGACTACGCCGGCTTCCTTCCCCAAATGCTGAAAGACAGACTCGATGCCCGGCGTCGCCTTTCAGCCGGCTGATCCGGTCCTCGCCGGCCGGGACCTGACCCTGCTAAGGGCGGCAACCGGTGCCCCGGGGGCGGCCCTTAAGGCATGGGAGCAGGCCGTGCAGGGCGCAGGCGAGACCCGGCTGGCCGAAGAAGCGCCCATTCTTATGCCTTCGGTCTATCGAAATCTTTCATCGATCGGAGCACAGGCCGTGTCTGCGAGGCTGAAAGGCCTCTACCGTTACACGTGGGGCCGCAACCAGCTGGTGCTCCATGGCCTTGCGCTGGACGTGCAAGCCCTGGGCTCCCGGGGTGTTGAAGCCAGGTTAGGCGGCGACGCGTCCATGGTTTGCGCCTATTACGGCGACGCCGGGGCAAGGGCGATCTACCGTCAAAGCATCGAAGTTGGCGATCTGACTTCTGCCGTCACGACCCTGGCCCGAACACGCTGGCGGCAGGTTTCTGGAGGCCCCGGATGGGCCAAGTTGCGAAATCCAAACGGTTCAAGTGGCCCCTCTTTGTGG
>JBOGWH010000426.1:0-1150 GCA_050692975.1 Actinomycetota bacterium
GCGGGAAAGGTCTTCGTGCGGTACCGCAAGCGGGGAGGCGCCAAGAGGTCGCCACTGCCGGACTTTTACATAGGAGCACACGCCCTCGTGTCGGGTTTCAGGCTGCTTACTCGGGATCCCCGCCGCTACAGGACGTATTTCCCGGCTCTGAAGCTCATAAGCCCCCGGTAGGCCAGAGCCTCAGTCACCCGGCTCCCGGTAAGATTTCTTCGCGATCCTCCGGCTTTTCTTCGCGACCCCTCTGGATTTGTCATACCCCCCGCCTATAGTGAGCTTCGATGGACGTTTCTGCCGGTCGTGGGTACGATAGGGACCGAGTTTCATATCCCCTGCCCCTTCGGGGGCCTTTCAGGAAACTGAAAGTCCACAGGAGAACTGCGAATGCGCAATTATGAAGCGGTGGTCATTGTCGACCCCCGGTTGGAAGAAGCGGCCATCAACCAAGCGGTTGAGAAGCTCACCAAGGCCATTGACGCCGAGGGTGAGATGGCCAAACTCGATACGTGGGGCAGGCGCCGCCTTGCTTACGAGATCAACCATCTCAACGAGGGCCACTACGTCGTGGCCTCCTTCCGGGCCGAATCCGGCCTCATCGAGCAACTCGACCGCATGCTGAATATCGGTGAGGAGTACATCCGTCACAAGATCGTGCGGGTGCCCTAGTAAGAGGGGCCGGGCCCTTCAGGAGGTGAAGCAATGTCTAACAACGTGACGCTGGTCGGGAATCTCACCCGCGATCCGGAGCTGAAGTACACGCCGTCGGGGGCTGCAATTGCCAAGTTCGGCCTGGCCGTCAACCGTTTCTATACTCGCAACACGGGCGAGAAGGTCGAGCAGACTGATTTCTTCAACGTCAACGCCTGGCGGCAGCTGGCCGAGAACATCGCCGAATCGCTGACCACCGGAACCCGCGTGATCGTCACCGGGCGGATCCAGTCCCGAAGCTGGGAGAACGAGGAAGGCCAGAAGCGCACCGTTGTCGAGATCGAAGCCGACGAGGTCGGCCCGTCCCTGCGCTGGGCGACGGCCGCGGTGACCAAGACCACTCGTGGGGGTCCCGGCGAGTGGCAGAGCGAGGTCGCGGGCGCTGAGGCACCCCAGGAGGTAGTTGCCGGTTAATGGGTAGAGGCGGTTCGAAAAGCGGCAGGGG
>JBOGWH010000427.1:0-3078 GCA_050692975.1 Actinomycetota bacterium
TGCTCGGTGGCCCGGTTCAACATGAGCCCCCAGCTGACCCCGGTCGGGTCGGAGAGCCCGAGGAAAGCCAGCCCGGCTTGAAGCAGCACCGCGATCCCCGCCCACTCGACGAAGCGAGTGACCAGCAGGGGCCCCAATCCAGGGACCAGATGGCGGCGGACCAGATAGCCGGGGCCGGCGCCCATCCCGGTTGCCGCCGATATGAACCCGCGCCGGCGCAGGGTCCGGGTCTGCACCGCCAGAACCCGGGCCATGGCGGGGGCCCCGGCGAGGGCGATAACCGCCACCATGACCGCCCGGTTCGGACCGGCGAGAGTCGCTACGAGAAGGACCAGGGGCAAGCCCGGAATGGCCAGCAACAGGTCGATCCCCCTGGAGGCGATGAGCGCGGCCCATCCGCCGGCCACCTCGGGCGCCACTCCTATTGCGATTGCCGCGGCCACCGCGGCGGCCGCACCGGCCAGCGCCACGAAGAGCGACTCCCGGGCCCCCCATATCAGCTGAGAGAGCAGGTCCTGTCCCACGTTGTTGGTCCCCAGGAGGTGGCTGCCGGAAGGAGATTCGAGGGAATCGCCGGCCAGCGCATACGGGTCGTAGGGGGCCAGCACCGGCGCCAGCACCGCAGCCGAAATCATCACCGCTACGATGATCGCTCCCGCCATGACCATGGGAGAGCCGCGCAGGATGCCGAACAAGCCCCTCACCGGGTGGCCCTCGGATCGAGCCGGGTCAGCGCCAGATCCGCCGCCAGGTTGAAGGTCACCACGGCAAGCGACAGGATCAGAAACGTCCCCTGCATCAGCGGGTAGTCACGGTAAGCGGCGGCCTCAAATGCAAGGCGGCCGAGCCCCGGATAGGCAAAGACGCGCTCGACGAAGATCGTTCCCGCCACCGCGAAGCTGAGCATCACTGCGGTCAGGCTGACGGTGGGCAGCAGCGCGTTGCGTGCTGCGTACCGGTACTTGAGGCGGCGCTGAGTCAGCCCCTTGGCCCGGCCCAGCAGGAGGTAATCGGCCCCCATCTCCGAGACCATCCCCGCGCGCATCAGCAGAAACTGTCCGGCCGCAACCTCGAGGCCCAGGATCACCGCCGGAAGGGCGAGGTGATGCAGGACGTCGAAGAAAGCCCGCACGGGCCCGAACTCCGCAAACGGAGTGGTGGCGCCGGCCAGGGGAACCCATCCCAGCTTGACCGCGAAGAAGTACAGGGCCACCGAGGCCACGAAGAAGGGTGGGAAGTTGGCCACGGCGGTGAAAAAGCCGATCGAGGCCTTGTCGAAGCGACTGCCCCGGCGCCAGCCGGCGGAAATCCCCGCCGGTACGCCCAGCGCCAGCGCCACCAGGATCGAAGCACCGCCCAGAAGGATCGTCCAGGGCAGGCGGCTGCCGATAAGCTCCCACACCGGTTGGTTGAACTTGATCGATCGTCCCAGGTCCCCGGTGAACAGGCCCCCGAGGTAGTGCGCATACTGCTCGGGCAGGGGCCGGTCGAGCCCGTAATACCGCTGGAGCGAGGCCCTGGTGGACGCATCGGCCACCGGGGTCCCGCCCCCCGACGACGCCGAGACCAGCATGGCGTTGATCGGATCTCCCGGCATCACGCGGGGCAGGAAGAAATTGAGGGTGAGCAGCATGAACACCGTCACGAGATAGGAGGCGAACGCCCCGACCCGCTTGCCGTGCACCGGCGGCCTTAGGGCCCCGGCTACCTCGGGCAGGACTTCGGTCGGCGCACCGGCATCGGTCTTCAAGGCATCTCCGGCCTTTTCTTGCGGGCGGATTCGGGCACGAATCATGATACGAGATGAAGGGCGCGCCTCCCCCCATCTGGGTTAGGGGCGAAAGCGCCAATAGACCCAGGAAGCCTGCGCCGCGGTTGGCCGCCTCCGGCCCCTCAGCTGACCGGGTCGATCCCCAAGTCTGCGTAGGTCAACAGCGGCTCGTAGGCAACCCCTCGCTGCTCGAACAGGCTCTTGCCGACGTCGCCTCGGTCAACCAACGCGGTAGAAAGGACCACTTCTGCTCCCGATTCCAAAATAACGTCAAGGGCTTCGAGTATTGAACCGCCCAAGGTAATAACGTCGTCCACCAACAAGACTCTCGTGCCAGGTCCTAGCTCTGTGCCCTCGATGCGGCGCTGGCGCCCATGCTCTTTGGGCTCCTTGCGTACTGTGAACCATGCTTTGTCGCAAGCTATTGCGACCGACAGAGCGACCGGGTCGGCACCCATCGTCAGCCCTCCAATGGCATCGAATTCGACTCCTCGCCGATCAGCAAGTTCCTTAATTGCCTCTCCCACGATTTGCAAGCGGCTGCCCCTGGCGATCCCGGCCTTGGCGTCAACATAGTCGTGGCTCAGGCGGCCGGAAGCCAGCCGGAAGGGGGTATCGCTGCGCTTATACCCGAATTCCAGCATCATCTCTACGAGCTGCTGCCTCAATTCGGCCAGCCGCGGAGCGGCTGTAAATCGCGAAGATGATTTCATTCGCCCAGATATTAGAGGAATTTAGGGGAAGATCCGGGCAATCGTCTCCTGGATGGCTTCGGCGGTGCGCCGTGGGTCGGCGGCCTCTTTTATAGGGCGGCCGACGACAATGTAGTCGGCGCCTGCTTGAAAAGCCCCCGCCACGGTCATTGTCCGTTTCTGATCGTCGCCGGAAATGTCGCCGCCGTCGCCCTCGCGTATGCCGGGGGTCACGATGAGAAAATCCCTGCCGAGTTCGGCTCGCAGCAGGCCCGCCTCCCTGCCGGAGGCGATCACCCCGTCGGCCCCCGCTGCTGCCGCCGCCTTCGCCCGCATCATTACCAGCTCGGCGACTTCCAGCTCCAGACCGGCCTTTTGCATGTCGGCCCTGTCGAGGCTGGTTAGGACCGTCACCGCAAGCAGCTTGGTCTCGGTTTGCCGGGCGGCAACCGCCGCCCTGACCAGCGGTTCATAGCCGTGCACCGTCGTGAAGGTTGCCCACTGCCTCAGCTGCCGAACGGCGTTGGCCACGGTTTCAGGTACGTCGAAGAGCTTGAGATCCAAAAAGATCTTTTTCCCGTCGGCGTGAAGCTTCTCTGCAAACTCAATGGCCCC
>JBOGWH010000428.1:0-2636 GCA_050692975.1 Actinomycetota bacterium
CACCCCGACAAGGATGTCGGTGGCAAACCCCGGGTCCAAAACCTCCACGTCTAAGTCGCCGGCAAACGCCTTCATCAGGGCCGCCGCTGCACAAAGCGTCGCCCGGTTGCAGGTGGGGGCGGCTACCGCCACCGCCTTGCTCACCGCGGTCTTATCGCCCGACATATGGCGGTCACTATCACTCAACTCGAACATGTGTTCTATTTTAGGCACCGGGTACGACAAAATGGCCCCGATTGGCGGCGGTTTCAAAAAAAGATTCAAAAATAGAAAATCGTGTCAATGGCCTATCCGGATCTCAGGCCGCAATGAAGCTACGACGGCGACGTCGTGCAAGCATGGGATAGGACCTTTTTGTCCACCACTTTCAATAAAGCAGGCCGCAATGAAGCTACGACGGCGACGTCGTGCAAACGTGTGGAAATTGGGGTTTTCCTAACCGCTCTGTGGGTAACTGGACGGCAATTCCGCCGCAGCAGAGGTAGATCATCGAGACCAGGGCCGCAGCTAAGTGGCGGCCCTACCCCGGTGGTTGACGAGCCGGATCTTGGTGGTGAAGCCCCTCGAGTTTGGAATTGGAGAGATCGAGTTTTACCCCGCCAAGATTTCGGTCCCGGGTTGGCCCGGATGGTTTTGGCCAGCGCCACCAACATGATTTTGCAGCGACATGCCCAAGCCAACCACCAGTTGAGATGGATCTGGGCGTCTTGAGGGCGGCGGAGCCGGCAAAAAGATCTCGCAGACCCTCTTTCGATGGCCAAACATCTTGTTGAAAGCAGCAGTGACCCGTACATCTCTTTCCTTGGCTTGGGTTGCCTAGTTGGGCACCCGGAGCCTACGTGAGCGGGTGTCCGCGTCACCTGTTTTATTAGGACATTTCGCGACTGAGGAAGGTACGTGAGGATCAGGCGGCAAGTCGGGAAAAGAGACCCACACAAACCCGAGGAGTCCCCAATGAAGTGACCCGATAGGCTCCCGATCTCCTTCCAATTCGAAATAATTCTGCCGTCACCCCTGCGATCGAGCAGAAAGTAAAGTAATGCTCGAAGAAGCCATGCCATGACTACCCCTACCCCGCCGAGATCCGAGGCTTTCCAGTTCGATCGACCCGCATCCGATGAATTCGCCGAGACGCTCCGCGGAGAGCTGGTGCTTCCCGCCGACCGCATCTTTGACCACCGAAGGAGGATCTGGAATGGGTCAATCGACCGGTACCCAAGCCTAATCGCGCGCTGTGCGGGAGCGGCCGATGTGATCGCCGCCGTGCGCTTCGCGAGAAGACATTCCCTCCTGGTGGCGGTGCGGGGCGGTGGCCACAGCTTTCCCGGCCACTCGGTCTGCGACGGCGGTATGGTCATCGACCTGTCACCGATGAAGGGGATCCGAGTTGATCCAGCGGCGCGTACGGTCAGGGCGCAGGCCGGCGTTCTGCTCGGGGAGCTCGACCGGGAGGCGCAGGCCTTCGGACTTGCGGTGCCGGCCGGAGTCGTAACCCACACCGGCGTTGCCGGCCTCACGCTGGGAGGCGGCCTGGGCTGGCTGGTGCGCCATTTCGGGCTGACCATCGACCAGCTGCTCTCGGTCGATCTGATCACGGCGGAAGGCGAGTTCGTCAAGGCGAGCCCGGCCGAAAATGCCGACCTCTTTTGGGGCGTGCGCGGCGGCGGGGGAAACTTCGGGATCGTCTCGGAATTCGAATTCCGGGCGCACCCCGTAGGTCCCCAAGTACTTGCGGGAGGTGTCTTCTGGCCGATCGAGGAAACCCCGAAGGTGCTGCGCTTCTACCGAGAATGGATCGCCGACGCCCCCGACGATCTGATGACCGCGGTGGGACAGAGGCTGGCACGTCCACTGCCCTCCATTCCCGTGGACCTGGTGGGTAAGCGCTTGGTGGGCATCCTTTCCTGCTACTCGGGTTCGGTAGAGGACGGGGAACGGATCCTCCGGCCGCTGAAACGATTCGGGGCCCCGGTCCTCGACCTGTGCGTGCCCAAGCCGTTTCTCGTCCACCAGGCATCGCTTGACCCTATGTTCCGGCCCGGGTGGTGGTACTACGTGCGCTCCTGCGACGTGTCCGGGTTTTCCGATAGTGTCATAGACGTCGTAGCGGACCACGGCCAGAGGATTAATACGGAGGTTTCCGCACTCACAGTTTGGCAAATGGGCGGAGCCGTCGCCCACGTCGGCGAGGACGAAACCGCCTTCAACGGACGGGACGCCGCCTTTACCTTCAACATCACCGGTGGTACGGAGGGCCGAGACGGCTTCGAGGAGCAACGAGCCTGGGCGCGCGACTACTGGTCGGCCCTGGCTCCTCATCACACCGGCGTCTACGTCAACTTCCTCATGGAGGAGGGCGAAGAGAGGATCCGGCAGGCCTATGGAGCGGCGAAGTATGCGCGGCTCAGGACCCTCAAGAGAAAGTACGACCCGGAAAATTTCTTCCGTCTAAACCAGAACATCGCGCCCCTCTAGTTGGCTGCTCGGGTAATCGGCTTTAGTGCTCGCTATCTATGAAACTGACAAATACATTCGCGTAAACCGGACCGCGATTGATCCTGGATGATCTGCAGGCGGGCTGGAAGAAGCGTTTTAAGCCTCTTCTTCAGGAAAAACGGGAAGACGGTTCCCGGCCA
>JBOGWH010000429.1:0-1376 GCA_050692975.1 Actinomycetota bacterium
CCCCCTGCCCGAAGGAAATGAAACGTTTGTCGTCAATCTGTCCGGTGCGCAAGGAGCCACGCTCGCGAGGTCCCAGGCAACCGGCACGATCCTGAACAACGACTAGAGGCAAGTCTTCATGAGTGCCACGGCCGGGATGCAGCCTGCGACGGCGGTCCAGCAGGAGGCCGGGGATTGAGCACCACCCAAAAGCCCGGGACAGAAGAAATCAGCTGGGACAACCTGGAGCTTCAGGAAGTCCAGCCGCGGTCATCCTCCCGAGAAGAAATCATCTGGGACAACCTGGAACTTCAGGAGGTCCAGCCGCGGTCATCCTCCCGGCTCGAAATCGACTGGGAGCAACCGGAGGATCGCGCTGCGCCAAGAGATCCTTTTGGCGGGATAAAAGTCGAGTCGGAGCAACGCCCCGGCACCCAGAACTGGGAGACCATGGAGGTTGCTGCACCGCAAAAGAGTCCGAGCGCCGTGCCCGGCGGTGGTTACCCAGAGCGCGGGCGACCGAGGAGGCAGAACCGCCGGGAGTCCCTGGCAGATCCGGATCACCCGATTTCCGTGTTTCTCAAGATTGCAGCATGGGTGGTGGCCATGGTGCTTGTCGCCTCTCTCGCCTATGCGCTGGTGGAAAACAGGGCGGCGGAGAAGCAGCCGCCCCTGCGGGGGCCCCAGCCGTCGGAGGCCGGTCCAACCCAGGATGTCTCGGCTCCGGCGCCGCTGGAACTGGGCCCGGTAGCACCCGCTTTACCGGGCGCCCCCACTCTCTCGGTCGCGGACGTAACCGTCGCGGAGGGAAATTCCGGCGAGGTAAGTCTCGAATTCAAGGTCACCGTGCCGTCGGCCCTTCCGGCAGAGGCCCGAGTCGACTACGCCACCGCCAACGCAACGGCCTTGGCGGAATCCGATTACCGCCCCGCACAGGGAACCCTGGTGTTCAAGCCCGGTGAGACATCGAAGAGCGTGAAGGTCTCGCTCATACCCGACACCATTGCCGAACCCGACGAGACGTTTTCCCTCACCTTCTCCAGAGCCGAGGGGATATCGGCTCCCCCCGCAAGTGCGACCGCGAAGATCATCAACGATGATGCCGGCGGCGGGCCGGTGATCTCTATTTCAGATGTTCGGGTCAAGGAGGGCGGGCCGGCGAAGTTCATCCTGACGATCACTCCGCCGATGACGGGACCGGGGTCGATCGTCTATGCCACTGCAGACGGGTCGGCGGTGGCCCCCGGCGACTACGGCCCGGGGACCGGCACCATCAAGCTCAAGGGCCGCGAAAGCAAAGCCGAGCTGTCGGTATTCACCACGGTTGATCCCGCGCCCGAGCCCGATGAGACGTTTTTCGTCAATCTCTCAAGTCCGGTCGGAATGCAGCTCGGTGA
>JBOGWH010000430.1:0-2352 GCA_050692975.1 Actinomycetota bacterium
CCTTCGACTACACCCCTGCGGGCACTCAGCAGCTGCCCGTCGCCTACAACCCAGCTATCCCCATCGAGACCTTCGACGTGATCGTCACCGACGAATGCCACCGCTCCATCTACAACCTATGGAGGCAGGTCCTGGAGTATTTCGACGGATTCCTCGTCGGCCTCACTGCCACCCCATCCAAACACACCTTCGGCTTCTTTCACCAGAACCTGGTGATGGAATACGACCACGAAAAGGCCGTGGCCGACGGCGTGAACGTCACGTTCGACGTTTACGAGATCCGCACCGAGATCACCGCCCAAGGCGGCACCGTCCCCGCTGAATACTTCGTCGACAAACGCGACCGCCTGACCCGGGCCCGGCGCTGGGAAAAGCTTGACGAGGATTTCACCTACGGCGCCGAGACGCTCGACCGGGCCGTCGTCGCCGAAGACCAAATTCGAACAGTCGTCCGCACTTTCAAAGACAAGCTGTTCACCGAAATCTTTCCCGGCCGCCATGAGGTCCCCAAAACGCTCATCTTTGCCAAAGACGATTCCCACGCCGAGGACATCGTAAGGATCATCAGGGAAGAGTTCGGCAAAGGCAACGAGTTCGCCCAAAAGATCACGTACAAGGCGACAGGGGGCAAAGCCGAGGACCTGATAGCTTCCTTTCGAAACAGCTTCAATCCCCGAATAGCGGTGACCGTTGACATGATCGCCACCGGGACCGACGTCAAGCCGCTTGAGATTGTTTTTTTCATGCGCGGTGTTCACAGCCGGACTTATTTCGAGCAGATGAAGGGCCGTGGAGTCCGAACAATCGGCGACGACGACCTGAAATCCGTCACGCCGGACGCCCGCGCCAAAGACCGATTTGTGGTCATCGACGCCGTCGGCATCTGCAAGGAGGACCTGGGCGACAGCCGGCCGCTCGAACGCAAGCGCACGGTTTCCTTCGAGAAACTCCTGGAGCAGGTCAGCTTTGGCAACCGGGATCCCGACCTCCTTTCGTCGCTGGCCAGCCGGCTGGCGCGTCTCGACCGAAACCTCACTTCCGCCGACCGTCAAATCGTGGAAGAGGCCGCCGGAGGCGCCGGCATGAACGAAATCACCGGAGCGATTGTGAAAGCGCTTGACCCGGACGAACAGATCGCGGCGGCGAGAATGGCTACCGGCCAGGACGATCCCTCGTCCGAAGCGGTGTCGGAGGCGGCGGCCCGGTTGCTTGACGCCGCTGCCGCCCCGATCGCCGGAAACCCCGACCTGCGAAACAAGTTGATCGAGATAAAGAAGTCCTATGAGCAGACCATCGACACGACCAGCAAGGATAAAGTCCTTTTGGCCGGCCACTCGCCCGAAGCGACCGAGGCCGCGCGCAGCATTGTCACGTCATTCGAGCAATTCATCCGCGACAACAAGGACGAAATTACGGCGCTCCAAATCATGTTCAGCCACCCCTACCGCCAACGTTTGACCTTTGAACAGGTCAAAGAACTGGCCGTCACTATTCAGCGTCCACCGAGACAATGGACGCCCGAGGTACTCTGGCGAGCCTATGAACAGCTCGACAAGACGAAGGTCAAGGGCTCCGGTCAGCGAGTCCTGACGGACCTGGTTTCCCTGATCCGGTTCGCAATGCAAGAAGAAGACGAGTTGGTGCCATTCCCCGAGAAAGTAGGCGAGCATTTCGAGAACTGGCTGGCCCAACAAGAAAACAGCGGCCGGAAATTCAGCCAGGAGCAGCGGCAATGGCTTGAAATGATTCGCCAGCACATAGCCGACAGCCTGACCATCGGCGTCGACGACTTCGACTACGTCCCCTTCAACTCTCACGGGGGCCTTGGAAAAGCCACCCAACTCTTCGGCCCCGCCCTGCCCCAGTTGCTCGAAGAACTAAACGAGGCCCTCCCTCGATGAATGTGGGACGAGCTAGCGCTAGCTCCGGCAGGCGAGATGCACCTGCCGGAGCCCCTGAGGCCCGGATGGAGTCGTTGCATTCCGCATGGGGGTGGAGCACACTCGGGGAAGTCGCCATTTGGGGGAGCGGCGGAACCCCAAAGCGGACAGTACCTGGATATTTCGGTGGCAACATTCCCTGGCTCATCATTGGCGACCTGACCGACGGCCCCGTCGCCGCAGCCGCCACCTCCATAACTGAAGAGGGTCTGCAAAATAGCTCGGCAAAGTGGGTCGAGCCGGGCTCAATTCTCTTGGCGATGTACGGATCGATCGGGAAATTAGGAATCGCAGAGACGCGCCTGACCACCAACCAGGCCATTGCATTCGCGGTCCCTAACCAAGGTCGCGTTCTGCCCAGGTACTTATTTTGGTACCTCAGATCAGCACGCAACGACCTGGTGAATCTCGG
>JBOGWH010000431.1:0-3126 GCA_050692975.1 Actinomycetota bacterium
CAGATCGGCCGTCGTCGTCATCACCGACCGCGGTCCCTACGTCGCCGGGCGCGATCTCGATCTCTCCAAGGCGGCGGCCCAGGCCATCGGCATCGGCGGAGTGGGGCCCGTCTCAATGGAGATCCTCCTGCCCGCCGAGCCCGCCCCCGCCTTCCCTTAGTCTTTGCAGGCCGCGATCTACCAGTGCACGCATTTTGGGCCAGGCTTGATCATGCTCGCAAAGATCATAGCGAACCAAAAATTCTCGATCTTTATCTCGGCGCTCAGAAGGCGGGACCAGATCTCCCTTCCAACCTCGCCGGAGTTCCCGGATGTGGACTAATTCATCGCCGGATTGTGCCTTTGAGTCGGGTACAGGTCAGTGTCTCTCCGGATTCGTGGCCTTTTATCGTTTCAGACGGAGAAGATGTCCTTAGCCGTTATTCGCATCAGCGGTTCATCTCCTCGAACCGACTCGCGGGCGCAAAGAGCCAGCTTCAGGTCTGGCGGGGCGCCGGGTAGTTGAAGAATTTTTCGCCGCAGTTGGGCCGCTTCGGCCCGCCCATCCATCACCTTGGACCATTTGGCCTCTCCTGCCAAAACGGGCAGCCGGGAGCGGCCCGCAAGGACGACGGCGTCGATCTCCACCGGCGTTGCGGCTGAATTCCAATACGGGCCAATCGCAACGATTTCCGGATCCAGCTTGTCCTCCGCCGCCATCCTTCGCAGGTGAGATCGAAAAGCCTCTTCCCAGCGAGGCCCCATATGGTCGTCGAGTTCCTGAAGGATCACCCTGACATTGGTCGTGCCCAGGCCCAGCTCAATTTCAGGCCTGTGTCGGTCCAACACTCCGAGCCAAAAGGCCATGAAATTGTCGGCTATCCGGTAAATGCGCCGGCGGGTGCGTCTTGGGTCCTCGGTTACCGGGGCGACTCGCTCGATCATTCTTAGCTCCACTAAACGGTCCAGAGTGCGCGTGGGATCGGCCCGCACCGCCCCGGCGATTTCGTTGTGTCTGGTCTTCCCTCTGGCTATCGCAGCCAGCACCTGTTGGGACAGCTCACCGGCCTCGCCTTCGGTAGCCAGGACAAGCTGGCCTTCGGTCAACAAAATTGACCCGGGGCTTCCGGCCAGCCGTATCAAATTTGACGGCAAATCTTGGTCTTGATCCCACCATTGCAGGTACATAGGCACGCCGCCGACGATCCCCCACACGGCGGCCCGGTCGGAAGGCGATAGGGCAGGCAGCATCGCGGCCGCTTCGTGAGGGCGGAAAGGATGGACAAGCAAGGACAGGTCAACCCGGCCGTAGAGCGGTGCGCGCTCCTCGCGCATGGCCTGCATGGTGCGAACTGCCGATCCACACAGCAGCAAGCGCAAATTGGAATCCGCCGCCAGGTTGTCCCACGCGGCGCGGATCAAACTGGGAAGCTCCGGAGCAACCGCCGCCAACTCAGGGAACTCGTCTAGAACAAGCAGGATGGGGCCGCCCTTGGCCGCCTCAGCGAGCGTCTCAAACAGGTCCGGCCAGCTGTGAAAGGGGTTGGCCGCGAGATCGCGAGAATGCACCAGCCCGGCGGCGGCCCTTGAAAGCGCCGCGAGTTCGTCGGCCAGCGGCCGACGGCTCCCAGTGTGGACAATCGCCCTTTTGCCGCGGGCAAATCGCCGAATTAGGGCCGTCTTTCCCATCCTGCGCCTGCCCCAAATGAAGGCAAAGCCCGGACCGCGCCGTTCCCACCACCGATCCAGGGCGGCTAGTTCTTCCTGCCGATTAACAAAGTCCATACGACAGTAGATTATCCGCAATCCCGGTCGCCGACAACAACTGTCGACGACCCCATGCCGAGAACTGCGAAGCAAGATCCCGGGCGGGTACCTCGCCCCCAGCAACTTGGCCTGTGGGCATCGCAAATTTTTTCATTCAGGGTGACTGGAGGAGGCCCGACATGCGGGCCATGGCGATGGCCTCAGTGCGGGAGGCGGCGCCGGTCTTGGACATGATGTGCTGGATGTGAGTTCGAAGCGTCGCCTCGGTTATGGACAGCATCTTTATGATCTCCTTCATGGACAGGCCGTGACTCAGCAGACGCAGGATGTCGATTTCCTTGGGCGTCAGCGCAAGCAGCCTGTCCTGCCGGTCCTCTTCCTGGGCGGCTCTTTTCTGGATCGTCTCGACCAAGTGCGCCAGCTCCTCCGCGTACACAAGTGGCTGCCCCCGGTGTGCCCTCCTGATTGCGTCGGCAAGCCCGGCCACCGAGGCGCTCTTGGGCAGAAACCCGCCGGCTCCGGCCTCGAGGGCCGCCTGAACTTGGGGAGGCCCGTGCCACCAGGACATCAACAGCACTTTGGTGTCGGGGGCCCACTTTCGGATGACCCGCGTTGCGGATGGGCCGTCCATAACCGGAAGCCAGTAGTCCAGGACCACGATGTCCGGTTTTTCCTGGGTGGCCGCGTCCGCCGCCTCGAGTCCTGTGGGGGCGAGGCCGGTTTGGGACTCAACCGCCCCCGCCACCATGTCCGGAAATCGGGCCAGGGAGTTCACGATCGCATCGCTGACCAGCGGCATCGAGTCCATCACCAGGACGCGGATGGGTTCGTCGCTTTGAACTCCCAGCTTCTCCGAGGCAGGGGTGTCGGCCTGCTCAGCGCCGGCAGGGGTTCTTTCCTGCGGCCTGAATGCGACCTCTATCTGCAGTCCCAGGGCCTTGGCGATCCTTTGCAGGGTCGGGATGCTCGGGACGATCTGGCCGCGCTCAAGCCTCGCGATGGCCGATTGGGCGACGACTGCTCTGCGCGCGAGCTCCTGGCGGCTGAGCCCTGCCGTCTTGCGAAGGGCAGCGACCTCAGCGGCCAGGCGCTGGATACTTTCATCTGCGCCGGGAGTCATACCATCTCGATGGTGGGGGCTTAAAAGCCTTTGGTCAATACGTAATTGTGGGGATTTAAGAGCTTTCGGGCTTTCCTCGGCCCCTCAAAGGGGAGCGCCGGCCGCTCGGGACAATTGCACCCGCCGGGCAGCCACTTTTGAGGAAAATGAAAAACCCGGCTTCCGCCGGGTTTTTCATGAAGGTCGGTGGGACTTCAGCGGGAGTTTGTTGCCTTCCGGCGGGCGATCAATGCCGCGCCCAGGCCGGATAGGCCCACGGT
>JBOGWH010000432.1:0-2634 GCA_050692975.1 Actinomycetota bacterium
GTGCAACAGTGAGGGATCAAGGTCCCCGACTACCTTTTCTGCGGCTTCGATCGCCGTCTTCAACTGAGCGAACATCTGTTCGATAATAGTACAACCCACCACCGACAATCGGACCCGGTTTTGGGCCACCTGGCAAAAAAACTTGAAAAGTTCGGGACTGCCAAACCAGGCAGAGAACCTCGGCAATCTCTGTTACCGGCACGTTAGGGCGGAATGTACTGGGGCCGGGGTCCATGACGTCTTCGACTTTTCGATTTCGGGCCCCCTCCAGATCTTTGTAGTACAGCCTCCCGACCACAATGCTGTGCTCGTTCACGACCAGACAAGAATCCTCTCCCGCCGACACTGCTGCGTCTGCAGCCTCGCCGATCGGGTCGCCGGGTCCGCAGAGAGCCGTCTCGCGTGTTGCGGAATCTCCTGCGGTGGGGACTTTGGACGCCCTTCCCTCAATGGGTAGGCCAGCGGCCGCCCAGTCGGCTATCCCTGCCACGTAGTGGTACACGAGATCAAAACCCATACCTTCAAGCCGCCACGCGGCCCGCGGGCTCATGTCTCATTGGTAGTCGTAGCAATAAGCAACCACCGCGCTCTGCCTGCTCAGCTTCTCCTGGGCCGTCGCCCGGGTGAGTTTCTTTAAGGGGATGTTGATCGCGCCGGGGATGTGCTGCTCCTGAAATTCCTCTTCCGGCAGAACATCGACCACCTGAGCACCAGAATTAATCAATTCCTGCAAGCCCGTCCGATCGATTGTTTTCGGCATTTCTTCTCCTTTTTTCGCGCCGGCGATTAGCAAGGCCCCCAGGACTTGTTTTCCAGAAAGCCCGCTTTCGAAGACGGCCTAGCGGAGCTTGGCTCGCAGCGTCGCGTACACCAGTCCCAAGACAAGCCCGTAAATCAAATGGCCCATCAGGCTCTGCCAGGCCATCGAATTGAAGACGAACAGGGGCATGCCCAGCTTGGCCGGCATGAGGAACAGCGCTCCCAGCACCCACCATGCCGCTCCGTAAGCAACCCCAATCCCCGCGGCCGGGCCTGGAGCCGCGGCCTGGCGGCCGAACAACACAGCGAATGTCCCCCCGGCGAACGCCGATATCGCAAGGTGGACGAGCCAGCCGACGACCACGGACTCACTGCCTACCAGCATCGCAATCATGGGAATCATGCCCATCATCTGCATCAGCATCCCGAATACGACGCCGCCGGCAAGCCCGCCGGCAATCCCCGCCGACAGATTCGCGGGAACCGCCAGGCCAACCCTGGAAGATTCAGTCTGAACGCTCATCACGCCTCCTTTCGCACCGGTATTTCCGGGCTCACTGTTTGGGGACGCTCGCACGCTGCTTTTGATTGCAATCAAACCGGCCAAAAAGGAGTCGGTAACATCATGAACTCACGTGAAAGATCCCCATATTGACTTCCTCGAGGCAGCACTGCCGGCAACCGACCGCATTTACAACATCGCCCGGCGTGCTACGCGCAACCGGCAGGACGCCGAAGATCTGGTCCAGGAGACCTACCTTCGAGCTTTTAATGCCTGGAAATACCACCGGCGCCCGGAAAATATCGATGCCTGGCTTGCGACCATCTGCCTGAACCTCATCCGCTCTCAGTACCGGTGGCGCTCCCGGCGCCCGGACGAACTGCTTTCGGCGGATCCTGGCTCCCATGCCGATGCCGGAGACAACACCGCCGGCCAGGCGCTGGAGTCGGTGACTGCAGAAGTGGTTCGCCGGGCAGTCTCGGACCTTCCGGAGGAGCAGCGCATCGCGGTGACGCTTGTCGACCTGGCGGGGTTCACGGCATCGGAGACCGCCCGGATTATGGGGTCCCCGCGGGGCACCGTGCTTTCCCGGGTACACCGGGGACGAAAGGCGCTGTCTCGGCGGCTGAGCAGCCAGAGAGTGACCGATCGTGAGCCATAACCCGGAAAAGCAGGCGGCGGCATACCTGGGCGGCGCAATGAGCGCCCGGGCCGCCGGCCGGTTCGAGGCCCATTTGCTGGCCTGCGAGCAGTGCTGGGAAGAAGTCGCCCAGGCGCGACGGGGCCGTGAGGAGGCCGAGTCCGCAAGAGAGCTGGCGCCCCAGGCTTTGCGGGAGTCGATAAGAGTCGGCGTGCTCGGTAGCCCGCGTTCCCGGGTGACCCGCCGCATTTGGCGACCTGCAACGGCGGCATTGGCCGTCGCGGTGCTGGCTGCTGGAGCGATGTTGTTTGTGCGAAAAGACGATCCTGCCGGGCCGACGCCTCAGCCGGCACCCGTGGCCCGGGCCCTGGCCGACTTCACCGAGGCGCGAGTCCCGGCAGAAAGACCCGCTTCGCGGCCCGCCCCGGACCTGAGCGAAATCGGTTTTTCCGTAGCCGGAGCCGGGGGCGGGCGGGTAGGGTCGATCGTAGTCGACGGTTTTACCTATCGAGACTCCGCTGGACATCGAATCCAGCTTTACCTCAGCGACAGTCCTTTCCCCGAGGCCACCGGGGCGCGGCGGCTTTCACGCGAAAAGGGGCCCTGGATAGCATCCAGCGAGGGCATCCGGATGCTGTGCGCCGAGCGGCCGTGGCCGCTGCTGGCAATCTCCGAGAGTCCCCGGGCCCTGTCGGAATTGGCGTCGCTCTTAAAAATTGGCTGAAGTCAGGGC
>JBOGWH010000433.1:0-5249 GCA_050692975.1 Actinomycetota bacterium
CGCTTCCCACATCGGGTTCCTGGTAAAGCGCCAGGTTCCCGAAACGGGATTGAAGATCTCGGCCGACGCTCTCGGTAAGGAGCCCGAATCCAAGCCCCCGGCCACCAACACCTCGGCGCTGCGCAAAAGAACCGCCGGATGAATGCCACTGTCCCACGCCCTGGGAATATTCAGCGACCCCGCCGGTGCCCAAGAGCCCGAATCCCCAGGCGGTCCTGGAGAGTACACCTGGGCGCTGTTACTCGCCGCCCCTGGCAGGCCCCCGAAAACGAGCACACGCCCGTCTGCCAATGCAATCGCCGTATGCCCCGACCGGGCCCGGCATGAGAAGGCTGGCTGACAGGAGTCAAGGGAAGAAACGGCGGCCCAGGTCCCGTCCTGCGGATCAAATATCTCAACGGAGGCGGTAGGGGCAAGGAAAGCACCAAATAGGTTGCTCTGCGCGTCTTTGACGGTTCCGGGTGCAACCGTCCCGCCCGCGACCATCACTCTGCCGTCCGCCAGCAAGGTGACGCTTGAACCGCTGGTCCGCACAAC
This sequence comes from Actinomycetota bacterium, assembly GCA_050692975.1. Classification (GTDB taxonomy): domain Bacteria; phylum Actinomycetota; class CADDZG01; order JAHWKV01; family JAHWKV01; genus JBOGWH01. Next base: position 538 of record JBOGWH010000433.1, read on the forward strand.
CGAAGGAGGAGCAGCAACGCTCCATTGGCCAGTGCCGCCGTCCGCTCCTGGGTCGAACAGCTCCGCCGTGCCGTTGCTCACCGCAAGCGCGTTGCCGCAGTGCTCCCCGCATCGAGGGCCGACCAGCAGCACCGCCTCGGAGCCCCGAAGCAGAGAGGGCATAGCGACGTCTCGCCATTTCCCGGTTGATGGGTTGAACAGCTCTGGCGGATCCCCCACGCCCGGCGTCGAGCCGTTGAAGACCATGATCTCACCGCCGGTCAGCCGGATCATTGTGAATATTGGTCCCCCGCGGGCCCTCGGCGCAAGGGGTCGCCAGGTCCCAGCCTGCCCGCCTTCTACGGAGGCGGCTCGCCGGTAGCCGAACCCCTGTCCCAAGGTGGCCAGCATCAGCGCCACCACAACCAGCGCCCACTTTTTGCGTACCCAGGGAATCGTGGCGGGCTTAGGGTCTAACCGGTTACGCGAGAATTTCGCCTCCAATAGCCCCCCTCCGGGCACCCCGGTCTCATCTCGGTAGGTAGTGACACTGCCAGCCAGCGATAGGAGCCTGAGAGCCGATGTGGAAATTCTTCGCATCCTCCCGGACCAAGGTTCTTTCCTGACAAGGTTCCGCCTCCGGACCATTCGACAAACAGCCAGGCCAAGCTCGGCCCTCCCCTCACAAGGGCTGATCGACGACCGGAGTCGGAAGGGTCGTGACGCTTCGACCGTCGATCGTCGCGCAGGCACAGTACAAGCCCATGGTTGACGGAAGTTTTGCCACAAAGTCAAACCCCAGACTTGGATCCAGAGCTGCATTCACGAGTTGTTCCGCAGCTCCGTTTCCGGCCCGAGTGACAGTTTGACCGGGGTTGTCTGCCGATCCGGGCGTATAGGCAGGAGTGGCATGCATGCAAGGCATCGTGGCGTCGGTCGGCCAGAAATCGTCGGCATTGTTGACAATTCCATCATCGTTGTGATCGACGATGCTGCTTACCGGGCCGGGGTCGTCGGGGTTGGTGCCAACCGGCCCCATGTATTCCATATAGTAGGTACCCGGACCCGCGAGATGTTTCCCCACGACCCGAACAAAGCTTGAGACCTGCATATGGTTTTGAGCTGCTCCTGGACCTACGGGAGCAGCCGGCGTTACGGTTATGACCCCGGAAATCGCCACGGTGCAGGCCCATGCGGCCGATCCCACCGCAATTGCCAGGGTAGCAGCGGTGAAGACTAGCAGTCGCGCTTTGCGCCTCACAATTCCAACATCACAAACAGCCGTAACCGATCGAATTCGAATCATCCTTTTCCCCATTCCTAGTTTCTAGTGATCTGCGCCCCTCCGGATCCTTTTTCTCCTCCGCACCAAGTCAGTCGCCGCGAAGCCGAATAGGAGTGCGAGGCCTGTCATTGTGCCCCCCAAAGCAACGAGACCAGCAGGATTCCGTGGAATAATCGCTGAATCCGCCACAAGCCCCAGTGAACCATTTGATCGAGAATCGAAGCCTGCCCAAAGGTCACTTGAGATTAGGCGCGCCGAGTCCGGGTAAGCTGCATTCATTCCCGCATTGTTTATTGCCTGGGCTGAGTTCGCGCCATCGCCCGGAGGAGGAAGAGAACGTCCTCCTCCGCTGTTGGGCGGCCCCGCTGGAGGACCTCCAGATTTACTCAACTGTATCGAATTGCTGCCGGGAAGTCCCTCTCCAGAGTCCGCTCCCTGTAAGCCTTCGCTGCGCGCATCTGGGGCAGTCCCTCCGCGCACATCGAATGGAGACCCGGCTTTGGCCCCTGATGTTTCAGGGACGGCCGAAGCTGCTTCGCCAGAGCTGGTTTCCCGCGGACCTGGAGCCTGACCTTCATACATAATCGCATCGCGCTCACTATGGTCACCACCGACCGCACTCCCCTGAGTCACTGTAAATGTTGCTCGCGCTCTGGTCGAGGTAGCGGGCTGGATAGCCATTACCACGTAGGTATCGGGTGGAACATCCGGAATTCGCACGTCTTCCGAGAACTCGGGGCCGGCGGTCATTTGAAGGAGATCGCCGTCTGGAGAATTCCACCTTATCTCGACCGAAGCGTCAGAGGGGAACTGTCCCCGCACTTTCACGGCACTACCCGCCGGACCACCCTGAGGCGACAGTGTGATCGCCGCACTGGGCGTACACGCCCATGCCATCGCGGAGCTCAAAATCGCGACGGAAACGATCCCCGCTATGGCTCCCAGAGTTGCCACGAACAACCTGCTGTTCTTCACCATCAACTCGTCCCCTTTGGCTAGTGCTGTTGGCTCTGCCCTAAGACCATTTTAGTTAAAGGCCTCACAGTGAACCAGGGTGCCTTTTAGTACATACGACAACTGGGTAACGTTTCCGCCTTTCTCAGACCACCGTCAGATTGATCTGGTTTCCATCAACCACCTCGGGAAAGTCCTGGACGCAGACAAGAGCACTGCCCGTCGATGAGAAGGCCGGCGTTGTCACGGTCGGGTAGGTCCCTGACCCGTTTCCAACATTGAAATTCGGCCCTGGGACCGTGTTCGGTAGGCCTAGGGCATCCGAGCCCAAGAGCGAGGTAACACCCGCGTCGGAATTGATCCTGTGGCAGTTGGCGCTGGAGCCAGGTCGACGGATGTGAATGCTGTAAACGGTGGGGAAGCCGGAGAACTCGGTACCGACAACGGAAATGTCGGAGCCGTCCTTCTGGATTTTCGGAAGTCCTATTTGGCCTCCGCTTCCGGTTTTCTGACCACACCTTCCTCCCCCCTGATAGGTGTCCGATGGGGGCCGGCAGACGGTCAGCGTGCCTACCTGAAGCGTACACGCCCAGGCTACCGAGACCAGCACCAGGAACAACGCCACGCCTGCGGTTGCCGTTGCCGCCAGGCGCCGCCTGCGGTGGGCCACTTTGACTTTGGAGCTTGCCTTCACTGGGTTCCTCCCTTTGTCTGAGTTGATAATCAATGTGCTCTCGGTTGCCATAGCTCCCCCCTAACCTGTGATCTTCGAGATGGCGGCGTCGCGGTTGCCCTTGCCCGCCGGCTTGGTGGTCTGGAAGGCGCCAGCGGTGACCGGGTAGTTAGTCGAGGCGATCCGGCCGGTCACGTAGGCTTCAGGCGTGATCGGATCCCCGTTTGCATCCCGGTCTCTCACTGCGATCGAGAAGCCCCGGTCGAAGTCGTTGCCGCCGAGGTAGGTGGAGTAGACCAGCGCATCACCAGGCTCGGCCAGCTTGGCCACGAAGATGTCTGTCGGCGAGTTGTGAAGCTCGAAGCCGATGAAGTTGCCGTCCATGTTCGCCTGTACCGGGTTCACGGTCGGGAAGCTGCCGCTGCACGGAGGCGGTGGCGGGTCGCCGGGGGGCAGGGGCACTCCCCCGTTGGTGTTCTCGCAGGTGGTGTAGCCGGTCACGTAGGCCTGGCCGTCGGAATCCACCGCGATTGCCCCGCCGAGATCATGGTCGGTCCCACCAAGGAAGGTGGACCAGGCCAGATTGCCAAACGGGTTGAGCTTAGTCACGTAGGCGTCGCCGTTGAGGAAGGTGGTGTCGCCTCCCGCGTCGGTGGCCCGACCGTTGAAGGTCGTGTCAAAGGCGCCGGCGGTGGTCGGGAAGTAGGGGGTTGGTCCGTCGGCCGCCCCCGTAGCCGGATCGTCGCCGGAGTCGGTGAAACCGGTGACGAAAGCCTGGGCCTGGCCCGCCATGCCTCCTCCATTGACGGCGATTCCCCAGCCCTCATCCTTGCCGCCCCCACCCAGGAAGGTGGAGTAGATGAGAGAGGCCGGGCCTACCAAAGTGGGGTTGATTTTGGCCACGAAGGCGTCTGACGCCCCTCCCTGGTAGGTGCCCAGAAGGGCGCCGAGGGTTGTGGGGAATGTGTCGGACCCGCCCAGAGGCATCGTGGTTCCGGCCACATAGGCGTTTCCTGCCTTGTCAACCGCAATCGACTTGGCCTGATCGTCGCCGCTGCCGCCCAGGTACGTTGAGTACGTGAGAGAGGCCGAGCCCACTTGGTCGGTGTCTATCACGGAAACGTAGGCGTCCAGGCCCCCTGCAGCGCAGGAGGAACAAGAGCTTTGGAAAGCCCCGGCGGTGACCGGGAAGTCAGTGGATCCAGTGTTGGAGGTGAGGTAGGCCTTGGCCCCAGACACCGCAATGCCCATGTGCCCCGGCAAAGCCGTCTGCTGCCCGTCATGGTCCTGGTCGCTGCCGCCCAGATAGCTCGAGTACAGCAGGGAGCTTCCGCTGGAGTTCAGCTTGGTCAGGAAAGTGTCCGAAGTCCCGATCGTCGGGCATCCGGCGGGGAAGCTGGCCGGAGGGCAGCTTGCCGCAGTAGGAAGCGGCGCGTTGCAGTAGCCGTCGGTGCCGCAGGTTGAGTCGTAGGCGTTTAGCGTTGTCGGGAAGCCGGCCTCGACCGCAGTCGTGCCCGGGTCATCGGCCGAAACCGTCGTCCCGATGACGTAGGGGTTGTCGTCTGAGTCCAGCGCAATCCGCCAGGCCTGGTCCTCTTTGCTGCCGCCCAGGTAGGTGGACCAAACCAGGGCGCTGCCGGCGGCGTTCATCTTGGTGACAAATGCGTCTCCGGCGGGCTGGTTGCACTGGAAAGATGTGGTCGTGAAGGTACCGGAGCACCCGGTGACCGCCCCGGCCGTCGGGAAGTTGGTCGAGGTGTTCTGACCGGCCACGAAGGCCTCCCCGGCTGAGTTCACGGTAATGCCGAAGCCGACATCGGT
>JBOGWH010000434.1:0-2938 GCA_050692975.1 Actinomycetota bacterium
CACTTCGGACGCGCCGGCGTCGGTGTTCGATCGAAGGGCCCTGGCAACCGACGGACTGCCCGCCGAAGCAGCGCGCCGCCTGAAGCGAATACTGCAGGAGGACCAAAACGAGTTGCTTCATCGCATCCGGACCCATCGGGGCAAGGGCTCATTGGCCGACAACGTTCCCGATCCCGGCGAGCAGCTCACCCGGTTCAATTCCTCCCTCCAGCAGGTTCTTTCCAAAGCCTTTGCCGGAGGAAGGCAGGCGGCCGGGGCAAAGGGGCCGGGCAGGCCGGAGGGCCCACTGGGCAGTCTGATTGCCCGCCAGGTCGTGAACCCGTTGCGATCTGAGGTCGGAAAGATCGTGGGAGCGGGCCTCGATGCCGGCGACACCCCCAGCGCCATAGCGGAGAGGGCCGGCGACGTGCTTCGGGTCTGGAAGGGGGTCCGGACCGAATTGCTCGGGGAGGCCATGGTTTACGCGGCCTATCATCAGGGCCTTCTGGATGCCTGGGGCCGAAACAAAAAGGCTTTGAAGAAGTGGGCCCTTTCGGTAGACGAGCCGCATTGCCCGGGCGGGGTTTGCCAAAAGAACGCCGACCAGGGGCCGCTTGCTCTGAAGGCGACATTCGCCAGTGGCCATCTGGCCCCTCCGGCCCACGGGGGATGCACGTGTGCCCTGGACAAGCCCGAGTGACCTACTTGCAAACCCTGGCGGCTCACAGGGGATGCATGCGCCCTCGACAAGCCCGAATGATCGGGGTAGTTGCGACCGAGCGAGAAAACCCGCTGAGAAACACTCCCGAAGTAAGCAGGGAGTGCCCCTGACGGTTCGTAACCACTGATCGAATAAGCTCAACTCGTGGCCCGACCCCCCGTTAGCTCGCGCAGGCGGCTTCGTACCGTAGTAATTGCCGCACTGCTCGTCGTGCTTTTCTCGCTATCGGGAATATTCGCCTTTTACGCGGATCTGCTCTGGTTTCAGGAAGTGGGCTTCTCCCAGGTCTTCTGGAAGCTGATTTCGACCCGATTTGTTCTCGGCGCGATTCTCGGAACCTTCTTTTTGGTCTTCCTGCTGGGCAACCTCTTCGTTGTGTCCAAGATCATGCCCAAAGAGGTGATCGACCCCCGCTCCATCGATGTCCTTGAGAGATACCGCTCGGTGCTGCTGCCCTACTATCGCCGGATCGCCGTGGGCGGAGGATTGCTGCTGGCGGTCGTGTTCGGCGCCGGAGTGAGCACCCAGTGGGACCGCTTTCTCCTGTTCATCAACGGCGGGAAATTCGGCAGCCTGGATCCGGTTTTTAACAAGGACCTCTCCTTCTTCATCTTCAAGCTCCCGATGTATCAGGTCGTCTACGCGTGGCTTTTCTCGAGCCTGGCCCTGGTAACAGTCATCGTGGCGGGGGCTCATTACCTGACCGGCGGAATCCGTCCACAGTTCGCAGAGGGGGCCGTTAAGCCCCATGTGAAGGCTCATCTTTCGGTCCTGATCGGATTGATCGCGATCGTCAGGGCCTGGGGCTATGTGCTGGATCAGTACAACCTGATGTACTCGACCCGAGGCGACGTTACCGGGCCCTCGTTTACGGACGTCAATGCCGAGCTGCCGGCGCTGAAGTTCCTGGTAGCGGTTTCTCTGATCGCCGCCGTGCTGTTCCTGATCAACATCCGCTTTAAGGGGTGGACCCTTCCGCTTGCGGGCCTGGGGCTGTGGTTTCTGATAGCCGTGCTGGCGGGGGGCTTGTATCCATTCGTGGTGCAGCGTCTAAGGGTCGAGCCGGCCCAGCTGCAACGTGAGAGGCCCTTCATAGCCCGAAATATCGAGGCCACCCGGGCCGCCTACGGGTTGAACAAAGTCAAAGTCAGTGAATACCCGGGAGAAAGTGAGATCACCCGCGAGCTGATCGAAAACAACCGCGAGACGGTGGACAACATCAGGCTCTTCGACCCCCGCATCCTGCTGACGGCCTACCGCCAGCTCGAAGAGTTCCATACCTACTACGAGTTCGGGGACGCCGACGTCGACCGGTACATGATCGGCGGGAAGCCGGTCCAGGTGATGCTTGCAGCGCGTGAGCTGACTCTCGCCAACCTCGAGAGCCGCAGCTGGGTGAGCAACCACGTGTTTTTCACCCATGGGTACGGCGCGGTGGTGAGTCCCACCAACGAGGCCACGGGGGAGGGGCGGCCCAAATTCCTGCTGCAGGGAATTCCTCCACGGGGCCTTCCGGAACTCAATTTGTCCAGGGGTGGGGTGTATTTCGGCGAGCTCATCAACGACTACTCGCTGGTGAGGACCAAGCAGCGGGAACTGGATTACGACGAGCAGGAGAAAAGCCGGTATACGACCTATAGCGGCAAGGGGGGCGTGGCGGTGAGCAGCCCGCTTCGCCGGCTGGCTCTGGCGTGGCACTTCCGCAACATCAACCTGCTCATCAGCGGCCTGATCGACGACGACACCAAGATTCTGTACAACCGTCAGATTCGGGAGCGGCTGAGGAAGGCGGCTCCGTTTTTGTCTTTTGACGGCGACGCGTATCCCGTCATAGACGACGGCAAGCTCGTTTGGATGATCGATGGCTATACGTCCTCGGAGATGTATCCGTATTCGGAGCGCATTGATTTTTCATCGAGGACCCGGTCGGACCCTGCCGGTTCCGACGCACGCCTGCGAGGCACCGGCAACTACGTCCGCAACTCCGTGAAGGCTGTGGTGGATGCCTACGATGGGACAGTCAGCTTCTACGTCTGGGACAACAAGGACCCGATTATCAAGGCGTGGCGAAAGGCATTTCCCCGGCTGTTCAAGGATGGCTCGACGATGCCCGAAGGGCTGCGGGAGCACGTGCGGTACCCGGAGGACCTGTTCCGGATCCAGACAGCGGTATATGCGCGATACCACGTCCAAAATCCTGAGGACTTCTTCACCCGCAAAAACCGGTGGGTCATTCCC
>JBOGWH010000435.1:0-1889 GCA_050692975.1 Actinomycetota bacterium
CATTCGGATCGCTTTGAGCGTCTCCAGCCGCTGCGAGGCCGTCGGCTTTTTCGATTTGGGCATGCCCTTTTATATACCGATCTCCCCGCCCGGTGAGGCGAGTACGATAGGTCTTGATGACTGGTCCGGTAAGAAGGCCCCCCTTGAGGCGCAGTTCCCGGGATCGCAAGATCGCGGGCGTTTGCGGGGGCCTCGGAGAGCACTTCAACGTCGATCCCACCATTTTCCGAATCGCGTTTGCGGCTTCCGCATTCGCCGGAGGTGCGGGAGTGCTGGTATATCTGCTCTTCTGGATCTTCGTGGAAGAGGAGTAGGCACGTGGCGGAAAACCAGGTGAGCGTGGCGGATGTTCTGGGCAGCATCAAGCTGTTCTCCGATCTTTCCCGCCCGGAGCTGGAAGCGTCGGCCCATACTCTCGAGGAGCAGGTCTTCCCCCAGGAGCAGCGAATCCTGCGCCAGGGCTTCAGCGGTTCGAGCTTTTACCTCGTCATCGAGGGAGAAGCTTCAGTGAAATTGGACGGCCGAGACCTGGCCAAGCTGGGGCGCGGCGATTTCTTCGGAGAGGTCTCGATTCTGCTCGGGGAAGCCCCCACCGCCGATGTCGTTGCCCTGACCCCGCTGAGGTGCCTGGTTCTGCCGGCGGCCATGCTGCAGGACTTCCTCGAATCAAATCCCAAGGTGATGTTCCGGATGTTGCAGACGGTAGCCACGAGACTGCGGAACACGCTTAAGTGGCAGAACTAGAAAGGCCGTTTCCCCCCGGCCGGTACCCGGTCGTTGTGGTGGGAAGCGGCCCGGGGGGCCTGCAAACCAGTTACTGCCTGAACCGCCTCGGAATCGATCACGCGGTCATTTCCGCCGACGAGAAGCCCGGCGGCATGTTCCAGAAGTTTCCCCTCTTCCAGCGGCTGATCAGCTGGAGCAAGCTGCATGCCCCCGCCCCCCACAAGAGCCGTGCTTACGAGTGGTACGACTGGAACTCCCTGTTGTCGGAGGAAGACGAGAACCGCCAGCTGATCCTCGATTACATGGACGGGACGAGCTACTTTCCGTCGCGAATGGAGATGGAGCAGGGCCTCGCCGCCTTTGCCGATAAAGCAGGGGTCAAAGTCCGCTACGGGTGCCGGTGGGAAACCACCACCCGGAGCCCGGAAGGTTTTACCCTGCATACCACCGACGGCGACTACTCCTGCGATGTGGCGGTGATCGCGGTGGGTACCACGACACCGTGGAAGCCCGACAACATCCAGGGCCTGGACTTGGCGCCCCACTACGTCGAGGCCAGGCCGGCCAAGGAATACGAGGACAAGACCGTGTTCATCGTCGGCAAACGCAATTCCGGAATGGAGATTGCCGATGCGCTTCTTCCGACCGCAAGGCGGATCATCCTCGGCTCCCCCCGCCCGGCCCGGCTTTCGGTGCTGGAGCACGGCTGGGTCGGCGCCCGCGCCCGCTACCTGCAGCCCTACGAGGACTTCGTACTGGGCGGGGGCCACGTTCTTTTAGACGTCTCCATCGACGGCATCGAGCGGACCTCATCCGGATACAAGGTCACCGCGATGAGTCCCGAGAGCGGAAAGATGACCTTCGAGGTAGATGAAGTTATCGCAGCGACTGGCTTCACCACTCCGTTGCAGGACCTCGCCGATATCGGGGTCGCGACCTTCAACCAGGGCCGCCTTCCGGCCCAGACGACCTACTGGGAGAGCACCTCGGTGCCGGGGATTTACTTCGCCGGGTGCATCACCCAGGGGGCGGTTGAGCTAAGAAAATACGGCGGGTTCAGCAACTCGGCAGCCGTGCACGGCTTTCGTTACAACGCTCGGGTCATGGCCGAGCACATCGCCGAAAAGCACTTTGGGGCCCCGCGGCCCCGTCCGGAGGTGAGC
>JBOGWH010000436.1:0-1247 GCA_050692975.1 Actinomycetota bacterium
GTGTTGAGCAGGCGCCGTCGCCACGGTGGTACCCTCGCCGCAGTCGTTCTGCTCGCCGGCAGCACTGGGCAACCGGCATCTCTTGCGGCGGGCACCTCGGGGGGAATCATCACCACCGTGGCGGGGGGCGCAAGCTCCTCGACGGGGGTCCCCGCGGCCGACGGTCGTGGAGACGGGGGCCTGGCAACCTCGGCCTCCGGTTTGATGCCGACATCCGTCGAGTTGGACCCAATGGGTGAGGCCCTATACCTGTCCTCTGGAGGCGGCGTCAGGCTGGTCAACCTGGGGAGGGACGTCATGACTCGCCACGGGGTTACCGTCGCCCCGGGCGCGATTGAAACAGTAGCCGGCGATCTCGACTATCCCACCGCAGCCGGCCGGGGTATCAATGGAGCTCCTTATAACGGGGACGGGACGCCGGCGACCAAGGCGACTCTGGGTTCGCCCAAGGGCCTGTCCCTTGATGCCGCCGGCAACCTGTATATCGCCGATCCGGGTCAAAAAAGGGTCCGCAAAGTCGATACCGACGGAATCATTTCGACCGTGGCAGGAATGGGCGAGAACTTTTCGACCCTTTTTTTCTGCAGCCTCGAGCCGTGCCGCGGGACCCCCTTGTACCCGAGAGGAGGGGAAGGCGCCCCCGCACTTGAGGTTTACGTGGTCCCCGAAGACGTCGCCGTTGCACCCAATGGAGAAATCTATATCGCGGATCCGGACACGAACCAGATCCGTAAAGTCCAGAAGGTGGGAGGGCAGGACAGACTATCAACGGTTGCGGGGAGCGGTTTGAACGGCTATGGGGGCGATGGAGGGCCGGCCATCGGGGCAAGGATGGCACGCCCAGCGGGTATTGAATTCTATGAGGGGAACCTGCTGATCGCTGATACCGAAAACGGGGCCATTCGGCTGGTCAACCTCGGTTCATCGCCGGTTGCCGCGTTCGGAAAAAGTCCGATCGAACCCGGCGATATCGGAACAATAGCGGGCGGGGTCTCCGGTAGTTGCTCCACGCCGGGCCCACCCAGGCAATTTAGCCATCCCACAGATATCTCCCTTGATTCGTCCGGCCATCTGGTGATTGCCGACCCATGGTGCTTTAAGGTCCACAAAGTTAGTGCTGCAGGGGTGGTCACAACAGCGGCCGGTAGCGGCGCAAGCGGTCCCGGTCAGGACGGAGTCGGGCCGACCGAATCGGCGGTTACGCCCGACGACGTCTCCGCCGACGGGCGGGGGAACTTCTACATCGC
>JBOGWH010000437.1:0-9679 GCA_050692975.1 Actinomycetota bacterium
CTCGACGACCTTCCGTTTCGCCAGGACGCCGTCGCGTTCGATGCGCCGGCAGATCTCCTTGGCCTTGTCGGGATTCATCTTGCCCGGCCCTATATCAAGGCAAGACCGCTCCGCCAACTCTTCGATCTTGGCAAGGTCCAGCTTGTCGCGAACCAGCATCTCCTCGGCTATCAGCCCCGCCTCTATCCGCATGGCGAGTTCGACTTCCTGCTCGGCCGTGAGCAGGGGGACTTTGCCGATCTCCTTGAGATACATCCGCACCGGATCATTGGTGGGGGTCTTTAAAAACTCAGCTTCCCGCCGGAAATCCTCGAGCTGTTCCTCGGGGGCTCCGGGCTCCTGCTCGAGAACGTCAATGCCCTCCTCGGCTATGAGGGCGTAAACATTGTCAACCTGATCGGCGGAGAGGTCGAGCATTCCCAGAGAATCCACGATCTCTTCGGCGGTCAGCCAGCCCTTTTCCTTGCCTCGGGAGATGAGGTCCTTTACTTCATCGATCTGGGTTTCTTTGGTGGCCATCGTCCCCCCTTAAGTGAAGCTGAGGGCTCTTCTCATTGATTCGAGCCGCATCAGCTGTTCGAAAATGGAGTCGTATTCCGTGGTCTCGACCTTTGGGTCGAGTTGCTCCAGTTTAGCCCGGGCAGAGCCGATTTGCCGCTCGATCCTAAAGACCTCCAGCATCGTGAAAATCTCCTCCGGCTTCCTGGTCACGGTGGGAGAAACCGACAGCTCGGCGGCGAGCCGGCGGGTCTCGTCGTCGGGCAGCAGGTCCATCACGGCCCGGGCGGAACCGGCCCGGGCAGCCTCCCGGATTGCCGAGAACACTACCCGGTGCTCCGGCTGGGTGAAGTGGTCCTCGTTGAGCTCGACGCCGTCGGCCAGGCTAAGGCCGGTGAGTTCGCCGTCGGGGTTCAGCAGTGTGCGAAGAGCCTCACGCTCGGCCTTGACGTGGCCCGGGAGCCTGACCTCCGGGGGCGGGGCCCTCCGCCCGGTCCGGGCTTGGCCCGCTTCGGCGATCTCCCTTTGAACCTGCTCGGGAGCGACGCCGATCCGCTTGGCCACCCAGAACCCGTGCTCGCTGCGGGCAACGCGGTTGGGCTCCCAGCTCAGCCGGGAGGCGGCCGCCCGTACGGCCCTGCCCTTGCCCTCGGGGGTGTCCAGGCGATGGCGGGCGATTTCCTGTTCCAGCACGAAGCGCATCAAAGGGACTGCGCTGCCGATAATCGTTTCAACCGCCTCGGCTCCTCCTTCGAGAGCAACGTCGGCAGGGTCCTTGCCCTGGGGCATCAGTGCTACCAGCACCTCAAGGCCCGCCTTGGCATGAATCCCGAAGCCCCGCTCGGAAGCCACGGCGCCCGCCGCATCGGCGTCGAAAGCCAGGATCACGCGGTCGCAAAATCTCTTGATCAGAGCGAAGTGATCCTCGCCCAGGGCGGTCCCGCAGGTGGCTACCGCGTTGGTGAAGCCCGTCCGGTGTAAGGCCATCACGTCGGTGTAGCCCTCGGTCACAATTGCACTGCCGGAAGAGACCATTTTTCCTTTCGCACGGTCGAGTCCGAAAAGGATCCTGGCCTTGTGGTAGATGGCCGTCTCCGGGGAGTTGATGTACTTGGGCTGCTCGTCTCCGGTGGCCCTGCCGCCGAAACCAATGATGCTGCCGGAGAGATCGCGGATCGGAAACATGATGCGACCCCGGAACCGGTCGCGATGCTGGCCGGCTTCCGTGACGAGTGCCAGCCCGGAATCGACGATCTGCGCCGAGGTCAGCCTCTTGCCGAGCAGGTGACGGTACAGCAAATCCGAGGCCCTGGGTGAGTAGCCGAGCTTCCACTCCGACGCATCCGCATGGGTGAAACCTCGGTCTTCAAGATGCTTGCGGGCCCCGGCCGCCTCGGGCGAGCCGGCCAACGCAGCCGCGAAGTACTCGGCGGCGGAAGCGGTCGCCGACAACAGGGCGCTGCGTGCTCCGGTTCCGGGCCCGGAGGTTTGCTGAACCTGCAGGGTGACACCGAGCTTGTCGGCCAGGCGCTGCGCCGACTCGGTGAAGTCCAGACCTTCCGCTTTCTGGAGGAAAGTAAAAACATCGCCCCCGGCTCCGCAGCCGTGGCAGTAATAAAGCTGCTTCTCGGGATCCACCACCATCGAAGGCGTCTTCTCCTGGTGGAAGCAGCACAGACCCTTGAAGATCCGGCCGGTCTTCTTGAGCTGGGTGTGGGCCGAAACGATCTCGGCCAGATTGCTGCGATCCCGCAGATCGGCGATGTCCTCGGAGACGATTCGGCCCGGCATCGGCGGCTACTGTAGCAGCTGCCCCGCCGCCGGGGCGCACAGGTTTTCCCACAGTCTCAGCACGAAGCGGTCGGTCATGCCCGCCACGTAATCGATCAGCCTGGTTTCGTCGTCTACCTCATCGCGCCCGGGCGGGATCTGGCCGGGATTGGCCCGATAGTGGCTCAAGACGTCGAACAGGACGTCGCGAAGCCGTTGCTGCTCGATTACCATCTCGGGCCGGTTGTAAACCCGCTCGAACATGAAGGCCCTTGTTTCCCCCATAACGCCCTGAACCTCCGGCGCCATGGAAACGTGCCCGTCTAAAAGGCCGCTTTCGACGACGGCGGCCACCATGGCCTCTATCCGGGAGGGCGCAGTGGTCCCGAGGACCCGGTTCGCGGATTCCGGCAGATCCGCGATGTCGATCACCCCTGCCGTAATTGCATCGTCTATGTCGTGGCTCAAATAGGCAATCCGGTCGGCGAACCGGGCGATCTCAGCCTCCCGCGTGGCGGGCGGCGGCATCGACCAGGTGTGGTTCAAAATCCCGTCTCTTACCTCCCACGTCAGGTTGAGGCCGGGACCCGGGCCGCCGGGGCGGGTTTCCAGCCGGTCGACGATCCGCAGTGACTGCTGGTTGTGCTTGAAGGGCCGCCCCAGGAACTCCGACAGGATCTCCTCTCCCAGATGCCCGAACGGGGTGTGGCCGAGATCGTGGCCGAGGCAAATCGCTTCGGTGAGATCTTCGTTTAGACGCAGGGCTCGGGCGATCGTACGGGCGATCTGGGTGACCTCGAGAGTGTGGGTCAGCCGGACCCGCTGGTGATCTCCCTGGGGGGCCACGAATACCTGGGTCTTATAGGCGAGACGGCGAAAGGCCTTGGTGTGAAGGATCCGGTCACGGTCCCGCATGAATGCGGTCCGGTAAGGATGCGGCTCCTCCATGATCTGCCGGCCTTTCGACCGCACCGCGAACGCCGCCTCGGGAGCAAGCAGCTTCAGCTCCGCCTGCTCGATGCGTTCCCTTACGGTCATCAACCCGCCTCGGCTTCGAGGGCCTTCTTGCGCCAGCGCTTCACCGTCCAGTCTTCGCGCAGGGGGCCTTCAAGCTCCTCGAAAACGGCCAGGGCCTCCTTGGACCTTCCGGCGGCGGCCAGAGTTATGGCGAGGTTTGCGCGCAGCCTTTCCTGTATGTCAGAGCCGGCTTCGGAAACCTGAACACCCTTTTTGAATGCTTCAACCGCATCGCCGGGCCTTCCCTGAGCAGCGATTGCTTTGCCGAGGACGTAGAAAAGCTCCGGCCGGCCTTTGAAGCGTTTTACCGCTGCAACCGACACCTGCTCGGCCAGGGCAAAACTGCCCAGTCCTATGTGGTACTCGGCGAGAGCCAGACGGGGCTCGGGGGCATCGGGCTCCCGGCGTATCGCCTCCTCGAGTCCGGTGACTTCGTTTTCTCTTCCGGAAGCCAGGCCCCAGAGTTTGGACTCGAGCCTGCCCTCCCGCTTGTATTTGAGAAGCACGGCGAGCAGCCCTGCGTGGGCCCCCGCCGTGACGGCGCTAAGGGCGGGTGTCGCCCGGAAGTTGTAGACGGTTACCCAATCCCCGAACCCCGCCAGCCCCATCACCGGGTAGACGATCAGCGCAAACCAGGTCTGCACGTAGCCGGCCTGCAGGAGGACGTAGCGCACCGATGGGAGAAGGCCTCCCGAAAAATAGCCCGCCGCCAGAAGGACGAGCCCGATTACGACGCTGACCACGTTGCCCGAAAGAGAGATCCACCAGTTCCCCTCCGGGGTGAAATTTCCCTGGGGAACAATGAAACCCCAGAACCCCCGCCAGCTGAACTGCACGACGCGGCCGCCGAGTTGCCACGTAGCGAGGGTATGGCCGAACTCGTGAAGAAGCACCCCGAAGGGAAGAACCAGAAAGAACCCGATTTCGTACGCCAGCTTTCGATTGGGGCCGTCCAGCGGCTCTTTCCAGAAGGTCTTCCATTTCCGGGCCAGTGCGACGGCCGTGCGAACCGCGACGAATCCGTAAACCAGGGCCAGGATGTCGAACAGCGAGGTGAATTGCATCGCTAATCAGTTTGTCATCCACCGATGACATTAGCGGGAATCGGAGCCTGCGAAACCTTTTTCTTTAAGCGCGGCGTGAGCGGCGGCCAGCCGGGCCACCGGGACCCGGAACGGAGAACAAGACACGTAGTCCAGGCCGGCGCGGTGACAGAACTCGACCGATGAAGGGTCGCCCCCGTGCTCACCACAAATGCCGACTTTGAGGCCGGGGCGGGCCTCCCGCCCTTCACGCACGGCGATTTCAATCAGCCTTCCGACGCCCTTTTCGTCGATCGACTCGAAAGGGTTGACCTTAAAGATGCCCAGGTCCAGATATTTCGGCATGAACTTGCCCTCGATATCATCCCGGGAGAAGCCGAAGGTCGTCTGTGTGAGGTCGTTGGTGCCGAAGGAGAAGAACTCCGCGTTCTCCGCGATCTCCCCTGCCGAAAGGGCGCTGCGAGGCAGTTCGATCATGGTTCCGAGGAGGTAGTCCAGCTTCTTTTTTCGCTGCACGAGCACTTCCCCGGCAACCTCCTCGGCCTGCTTGTGGATCAGGTCGAATTCCTCCCGAACCGCTACGAGGGGAATCATGATCTCGACGACGGGCTTTTTCCCTTTCGCCTTGACGTCGCAGGCCGCCTGCATGATCGCCGCCACCTGCATCTCGTAGAGACCGGGTTTCGAAATTGCCAGGCGGACCCCCCGCATGCCGAGCATTGGATTGCTCTCCTCAAGGCGGACGACGCTGTCGAGAAGCTTTCTCTTCTCCACCAACTGCTTCTCGGAAGCTGCGCTCGACCGGGTCTTCCCGGTAGGCCGGTCGATTTCGAGACGCTGTATTTCCAGCTCGAGCTCCTTGGATGAAGGAAGAAATTCGTGCAGCGGCGGGTCGAGCAGGCGAATGGTCACCGGCAGCCCGCTCATCGCGGTGAGGATCTCGACGAAGTCGGCACGCTGCAGGTCCATCAGCTTGTCCAAAGCGGCCTTCTCCTCGGCTTCGTCTTCCGCGAGGATGAAGCGCTGAATCAGTGGGAGACGGCTGCCCAGGAACATGTGCTCGGTACGGGCCAGACCGATACCTTGAGCGCCGAATTCCCTGGCGCGGGCCGCATCTTCGCCCGTGTCGGCGTTGGTCCTTACCAGCAACCGCCTTTCGGCGTCGGCCCAGGAAAGAATCTTGTTGAGGTCCTTCGATAGCTTCGGCTCGACCAGAGGGACTTCGCCAATGGCGACCTCGCCGGTGTTTCCGTTGATGGCTATGACATCCCCCTCTTTGACCAAACTGCCGCCCGCCGTGAAACGGCGATGCACAAGGTCGATCTTCAGAGATTCGACGCCGCAAACGCACGGGATGCCGGCGCCGCGGGCAACCACCGCAGCATGGGACGTCTTGCCACCCCGGGAAGTGAGGATGCCCTTTGACGCGTACATTCCCCCCACATCGTCGGGCTCGGTCATCGGGCGAACAAGAATCACGTTTTTGCCTTCGGCCGACCACTTCTCCGCCGTTGCGGCATCGAAGACCGCCTTGCCCACGGCCGCTCCGGGAGATGCGTTCAGGCCTTTGGCCACAATCCCGATGTTGGCCTTGGGGTCGAACTGGGGATGCAGCAGCTGGTCCAGCGAGGAGGGATCTACCCGAAGCACCGCCTGCTGCTTTGTGATCAGCTTTTCCTTCTGCAGGTCCACTGCGATCTTGACGGCAGCCGCCGTGGTGCGCTTGCCGATGCGAGTCTGGAGCATCCACAGGCGCCCTTTCTCGACTGTGAACTCGATGTCGCACATGTCTTTGTAGTGGCGCTCGAGCTTCGACATGATCTTGACCAGCTCCTTGTAGGACCTGGGGTCACGCTGCTTGAGCTCGTCGAGGTGCATCGGCGTGCGGGCTCCCGAAACGACGTCCTCGCCCTGGGCGTTGGGGAGATACTCGGCCAGATAGGCCTTCTCGCCGGTCGACGCGTCGCGGGTAAATGCGACACCCGTACCCGAGTCCTCCCCCAGGTTGCCGAATACGATCGCCTGCACGTTTACTGCAGTACCGAGGTCGTCGGAGATCTTGTTTTGCCTGCGGTAGATCTTGGCCCGGTCGCCGTTCCAGCTGCGAAACACCGCTTCGATGGCGAGAGCGAGTTGCTCCATCGGATCCTCGGGAAAGTCGGTGCCCGCCTCTCCTCGGGCGATCTTCTTAAAGGTGTCGACCAGTGCGGCGAGCTCATCGACCCCCAGTGCCGTATCCTCGGTCGCTCCGGCCCCGGTTTTCGCCTGCTCGATGGCATGCTCGAAAAGCTCCCCGGGGATTCCCATCACGATCTTTCCGAACATCTGGATGAATCTGCGGTAGGCATCCAGGGCGAACCGCAGGCTTCCCGAAACCCCCGCCAGACCCTGGCAGCTTTCGTCGTTCATGCCCAGGTTCAAAACCGTATCCATCATTCCCGGCATCGAGAACTTCGCTCCCGAGCGTACCGAAACCAGCAGTGGGTTCGCGGGGTCGCCGAGGCGCTTGCCCATCTTTTTCTCGAGCGTTTTCAGATGCCGGGCAACCTCCTTCATGAGTCCATCGGGAAACTCGTGGGCGTGCATGTAGTGCCGGCAGGCTTCGGTCGAGATGGTGAATCCCGGCGGGACCGGGAGGCCGAGATTGGTCATCTCGGCGAGGTTGGCGCCCTTGCCACCCAGCAGGTCGCGCATTTCCCTCTTCCCCTGCTCGAAGTCGAAGACGTGGCGCTTTGAACGGGCACCCCGGGACCCTGGGACGTTCTTGGGACCTTTCGCCCGCGAGGCTACCGGCACCGCATTACCATTTCAGCCGCTCCATCAGGTAGTCGCTGAGGCGGTCCATCGAGACTCGCTGTTGACTCATCGAATCACGGTCGCGGACGGTCGCGGCCTGATCGTTGAGAGAATCAAAATCAACCGTCACCGCGAATGGGGTCCCCACCTCATCATGGCGGCGGTAGCGCTTTCCGATCGACCCGGCATCGTCGTAGTCGATCATCATGCCGGGCCGCAGTGAATCCGCCACCTTCTTGGCGTAAGGAACAAGGTCGGCGTGACGAGAAAGCGGCAGGACCGCCGCCTTGATCGGCGCCAGCTGGTGATGCAGCCTCATCACGGTGCGCTTCTCTGTCCCCCCCGCCGCCGTCGGCGCCTCCTCTTCACGGTAGGCGTCGAAAAGAAAGGCCAGCAGGGCCCGGGTGGCCCCGGCGGCGGGTTCGATGACGTAGGGAATGTAGTGCTCTTCTGCCTCGGCGTCGAAGTACGTGAGGTCCTCGCCGGAAAACTTCTGGTGCTGGGAAAGGTCGAAGTCCCCGCGGTTGGCGATCCCTTCCAGCTCACCCCACCCCCACGGATACTTGAACTCGACGTCCACCGTTCGCTTCGAGTAATGCGAAAGCTCGTCGGCGGTGTGCTCCCGTAGCTGCAGGTTCTCGGATCTCATACCCAAATCGGTGTACCAGCGGAATCGCTCGTCGATCCAGTACTGGTGGTGCTCCTCGTCGGTGCCGGGCTTGACGAAATATTCCATCTCCATCTGTTCGAATTCACGGGTCCTGAATATGAAGTTCCCGGGAGTGATTTCGTTACGGAAGGATTTTCCGGTCTGGGCGATTCCGAACGGAAGCTTCTTCCGGGAAGAGGCCGCGACCTGGTTGAAGTCCACAAAAATACCCTGCGCAGTTTCCGGCCGCAGCCAGGCCACGGAGCCCTCGTCCTCCACGGGGCCCATGTGGGTCTTGAACATCAAATTGAAATTGCGCGGGTCGGTGAAATTGTCACCGCCGCATTCGGGGCAGCGCATCTTGTCGTTCTTGGTGATGTGGTCGGCCCGGTGCCGGTGGTGGCAGTTCAGGCACTCCACAAGCGGATCGGTAAAGACTTCAACATGTCCGGAGGCTTCCCACGTCTTGGGGTGAAGGATGACCGACGAATCCAGCCCGACGATGTCCTCGCGCAGCTGCACCATCGAGCGCCACCACGCGCGCTTAATGTTTTCTTTGAGCTCGACCCCAAGCGGCCCGTAATCCCAGCCGGAACGGAGCCCGCCGTAGATCTCGGCGGACTGGAACACGATGCCGCGCCGCTTGGCGAGGTTGACTATTTGATCTAAAGAAGGTGAAGCCATGGGATTTCCATGCTAGACGATCGGATGTCCGGGGTTGTAAATACAGGTACGGCAGGGTAGAAATGACAGGAGATGAGGCGTCACGCCAGAAGGTCCGCACTGAAATTTTGAGCCAATCGGCGGGCCCCTCATAGATACCGATCCCCCCAAACCCCCGCATCACGGTGGGGTGAACGCCTCGTGACCGCGTGGAAACTCGCCGGCGTACTGGTTTTGGTCGCAGCAAATGCCTTTTTCGTCGCTGCGGAATTTGCACTCGTCGCGGTTCGCAGAACCCGCATTCAGGAACTTGTGGAAGCGGGCAGCCGCCGTGCGCTGAGCACCCAGAAGGCCCTGGGCCGGATCGGCCTGATGCTGTCGGGCTGCCAGCTCGGCATCACCTTTGCCAGCCTGGGACTCGGAGCCATCGGTGAGCCGGCCCTTGCCCATCTGGTGGAGAGGCTGTTCGAGAAACTGCCCGAGCCGGTTTCCGCCGTCGCCACCCACGGCACGGCCGTCTTCATCGCTTTTGCAGTCATCACCTTCCTGCACGTGGTTCTCGGGGAGCTGGTTCCCAAAAACCTCGCGATCGCACTCCCCGAAGCCAGTGCGCTGTGGGTCTCATCCGCGATGCGTGGCTTCGCCTGGATGTTCCGGCCGTTTATCTGGTTGCTAAACGAGTCGGCCAACGTGCTTCTAAGGTCGTTCAAGATCGAGCCCAAGGATGAACTCAGCGCCATCCACAGCCCCGACGAGCTGGCAATCATCGTCGAGGAATCGCGGCGGGGCGGCGCACTGCGCTACGGCCACAGCCGGATGCTTGCCAAGACTCTGCAGTTCCCGGAGAAGAGGGCCGTGGAGGCGATGGTGCCGCGGGTCGCAACCGATGCGGTCAAGATCGATGAGGGAATCGAGGATCTGCTCACCGAGACCGAACGCACCGGCCACTCGCGGTTTCCGGTCTGGAGGGAGCGGCCGGACGAGTTCGTGGGCGTGGTTCATCTAAAGGACATGCTTAAGGAATCCCGTAAGAACCCCGGCGCCAGGGTGAAGGACGCCATGCATGAGGCGGTGGTGGTTCCGGAGTCGGCCGCGCTGGAGGAAGTGCTGGTGCAGATGCGCCGTCAGCGCAACCACTTTTCGATCGTAATCGATGAGTTCGGCGCCACCTCGGGGATTCTGACGATGGAGGACATCATCGAGGAGCTGATCGGCGAGATCCGCGACGAGTACGACGTTCGGG
>JBOGWH010000438.1:0-1419 GCA_050692975.1 Actinomycetota bacterium
TGTATGCTCTAGGCAAAACATACAAGGAGGCATTGTTGCGCCGCTTTATCGCCCTGGTAATCTTTGCCGCAGCCCTCGGCCTGCCGGCTTCCGTCAGCGCCGCCGAGGTCGCCCTCGAGGCTGCCGACAACAAATTCGTTCCCCAGACCTTGGACGCTGCCGTCGGAGACACCCTGGTGCTGAAGAACACCGGAAAAGGCCTGCACAACCTAGTCGCCAAAGACGGCAGCTTCAAATCCAAGGATGTGACGGGCGGCCAGGAAACGACGGTCCAGATCACCAAGGCAGGCGCCATCTCGTTTGTCTGCACCTACCACGAAGCACTCGGGATGAAGGGCACGCTGAAAGTCGCGGCCGGGGGCGGGAGCGGCAACGCCCCGGCGGCGCCGGCCGCCGACGAGGAGAAGGCCGAAAAGGAATCAGAGTCTTCCAAGGCCACCGAGGATGAGAAGGCCGAAGAGGAAAAGGGTGAGGAGGACACCGAGGCGACCGCCGAGAAGCCTCCCGTTGAGAAGTACTTCCCGCCGGTGGCCGGACTGCTGATGCTGCTGATGTTCCCCTTGATCGGGCTGGCCTGGCGCAAGCAAATGAAGCCGTCGTCGGCCGCCAAGCCGGAACCCGCACCTCCGGCCGAAGAATAGGCGCTGCTGTGAGCGGCCTTGTCGATGAGAAGGTCGCGACCCGGGTGGCCGCCCGCCTTTCGGCACGCAGCCCCCTGGACGGGTCCTACCTGCTCGAAAACCTGGACGAGTCCATTGCGGCTCTGGTGGCCGAAGCCGAGCCGCTGATCGGCGCCGAGACCGGCTGGCCCTTGCCGGGCAACGCTCGGGCGCTGGTCATGTCGCGGGCCGAATGGGCCGCCGCCAACGTCGCCCCCATGCTGGAGCTGATGGCGCCGCTTCTGGACAAGGCCCAGGAGAAGATGAAAAGCGGGCCGGTATCGCCTTTCGCCTCGATCGCCACCGGTCCGATGCTCGGAGCGCAAATGGGAGTTGTCTTGGCCTTTCTTTCACAGCGAGTTCTGGGCCAGTACGATCTCTCGGGCCACGCCGACGATATCTGGTTCGTGGGGCCCAACATGGTCCTGACCGAAAGGCGGTTTGGCTTCGTCCCCCGCGACTTCCGGCTGTGGGTCGCCGTCCATGAGCTGACCCACCGCGCCCAGTTTGTGGGCAAGCCGTGGGTGAGGGAGTACTTCCACTCCAATGTGCGCAGCCTTCTGGAGGTCATGGATTTCGACGGCGGGAAGGCCCTCAAGCGATTGGCCGAGGGCATGATGTCGGGAAACCGCAGCGAGGGCGGCATCGTGACGACACTTTTGGAACCCGAGCAGCTCGAACGCTTCAACCGCCTCCAGGCCTTTATGTCGGTCATCGAAGGCCATGCCAACTTCGTAATGGATCGGGTGGCCGCCGAGCA
>JBOGWH010000439.1:0-2404 GCA_050692975.1 Actinomycetota bacterium
GATGAGAGTAGAGCGGCAGATGGTAGAGGGGCCATACCGCGGATGAGAGTAGAGCGGCAGATGGTAGAGGGGCCATACCGCGGATGAGAGTCGAGCGGCAGATGGTAGAGGGGCCATACCGCGGATGAGAGTAGAGCGGCAGATGGTAGAGGGGCCATACCGCGGATGAGAGTCGAGCGCCGGACGGGGGCTGCTTTCCGGGCCCCGCCGGGAGAAGCCCCCCCGGCCTGGGATAGGGTTGGTTCCGTGAACATCAAGGTTGATCCCGGCCCGCGCACCCGGCGAAACCAGGCCACGACGCCCCTCGCCGAGCCCGTTTTCCATCTCGACGCCGTGACCGTTTACTACGGCGGCAAACCGGCGGTGAAGGACGTGACCATGGGGATCCCCAGGGAGCACATCACCGCGATCATCGGCCCGTCGGGATGCGGAAAGAGCACGCTTCTGCGCTGCCTGAACCGCATGAACGACCTCATTCCCGGAGCGTCGGTATCCGGCAAGGTCCTCTACCACGGCCACGACGTGTACGGGGACAACGTCGACCCCGTCCAGGTGCGCCGCAAGATCGGGATGGTGTTTCAGAAACCAAACCCGTTTCCCAAGTCGATATTCGAAAATGTGGCGTTCGGGCTGCGAGTAAACGGCATTAAAGACGGCCTGGACGACCGGGTGGAGTCGGCGCTGAAGGCGGCCGCCCTCTGGGACGAGGTGAAAAAGGACCTGCGCAAGAGCGCCTACGAGCTTTCCGGGGGCCAGCAGCAGCGTCTTTGCATTGCGAGAGCCATCGCAGTGGAGCCGGATGCCATCTTGATGGATGAACCGGCATCGGCTCTGGACCCAATCGCCACCGCGAAGATCGAAGATCTCATGCAGGAGTTGAAGCAGCGATACTCGATCGTGATCGTGACGCACAACATGCAGCAGGCGGCGCGTGCGTCGGACATGACCGCCTTCCTTACCGCCGACGTGGCCGAAGAAGATCAGCATCGCACCGGAATTCTCGTCGAGTTCGATCTGACCGAGAACATCTTCACCCGCCCCTCAGACGCCCGCACGGAGGCTTACATCACCGGCCGTTTCGGATGAGGCGTACGAGCCTGCCAGCGGGGTCCGGTTTTCCGGGATGATCCGTCGCCGGGGCCGCAGGTGGGAACGCGGCCCAACCGAGCCGGCGGGGAAATCCGAAGAAATATCTCAGCAGATCAGCGGCCTCACTGCAGAGCTCGAGTTGCGCGAACAGATACTTTCATCCATGGCCGAGGGCGTGGTTCTGGTCGACGCCCGGGGCCGGGTCGCCTATTTCAATCCTGCGGCCGCCTCCATGCTCAACTCTTCGATGACCCTGCCCGTCGAGGTACTCAGAGGTGACCAAAGCGAGTTCACCGCCGGATACCCCGCGAAGCGCACGCTTCAGACTTCGCTGTCGACGCTGGCCGACGGCAGCCGGTTGGTGGTCATACAGGACGTCACCGAATCCAGGCGCGTCGACAGCATGCGCCGCGACTTCGTCGCCAATGTCTCCCACGAGCTGAAGACGCCCGTGGCCGGGATTCTCGCGTCCGCCGAAACGCTCGATCTGTCGGCCGAGGAGGATCCGGCCAGCGCCGGCCGGTTTGCCCGCTCCCTGTTCAACGAGGCCCGCCGGCTTTCCCGTCTGGTCGAAGACCTTTTGGACCTTGCGCGCCTGGAGACCGACCAGGCGGCTTCATTTGAAACGGTGAATCTATCGGACGCGGTCTCCGCAGAAGTGGCAAAGACATCGGAGTTCGCGGCCCGGAAGGGACTGCATCTGGAAGCAGACGTGGGGCCCGGGATCATCGTGCGGGGGGTGGCGGAGAGCATCGCGTTGGCGGTTCGCAATCTGCTGTCCAACGCGGTTCGCTATACCGAGCAGGGCACCCTGAAGGTATCGCTGAAGCCGAAGGACGGGAGTGCAGTTTTCGCCGTTTCCGATACCGGCGTCGGAATTCCCGCCAAGGACCTTCCCCGCATCTTCGAGCGGTTTTACCGGGTCGACAAAGCAAGGTCGCGTGAGACCGGTGGCACCGGCCTGGGGCTGTCGATCGTCAAACATGTGGCCGAGATCCACGGCGGGGAGGTCCATGCCGAAAGCCAGCTCGGCTCGGGGTCTGACTTCACATTAGTTCTGCCCCTCGAACCGGCCCCCCGCCGGACTTGAGCGCCTGTAGATTAGGAGCGTGAACGGAGCCAGCACGGTGCTGCTCGTCGAAGACGAGGCTTCCCTAGCCGAGACGGTGCGCTACAACCTCGCACGCGAGGGCTTCAACGTGATCGTCGCCCCCGACGGCCAGATGGGAATGATCGAATTTCGGGCCCGCAACCCGTCGCTGGTCCTGCTGGACTTGATGCTGCCCGGGATGTCCGGACTCGACGTCTGCAGGGC
>JBOGWH010000440.1:0-2009 GCA_050692975.1 Actinomycetota bacterium
GTTTCTGGTTCGCATGAGAGTCGGCCCGAAGCTGGTCGACGCCAAGGGGGTAAGTGAGCTGCATCGCAGCGGTGCGAGCGGCTGGGAGATCGCCGGGCTTCTGGTTGCCGCCGTGATGACCATGGTGATTGTGGTTCTTATCTCCCAACCCATGCGTCTGGTTGTTGAGACCATCGGAGATCTGCTCAAAGATGCCTGGTTCATGATCGGCCAGGCACTCTAACGATTTCTTGATCAACCTCCGTTACCACGTCGTCACTCTCATGGCGGTGTTCCTGGCTCTGGGGCTGGGGGTCTTGTTCGGAGCGTCGTTTATCGACCAGAGCACAGTCACGGCTTTGAAGATCTCGCAGCAGCGGCTGAGCGAACGAAACAAGGCTTTGCGCGACAGAGTGGTTTCGCTGGAAAGGGAATCTGATTCGCTCAAGTCGTTCGCGGCGTCGACCCGGGATGCTTTGATCCGTGAGGTTCTGCTGGGACGCTCCGTTGTGCTGGTGGCCTTCGAGTCCAGCGATGAGGACTCGGTCAATGCTGCGGCCGACGCGTTGGTGAAGGCCGGGGGTAGCGTTGAAGGGTCGATTCGCCTGTCGGGTGACGTGCAGCTGGAGAGCCTGGAAAGCCGTCGCCGCGTGGCCTCGTTGCTGGGAAGCGAATCCTCGTCGGCGAACAGGCTCTTCGACCTGCTCGTCGCGCGGCTCGCCGAGGCCTTGAGCGGCAAGCAGCCGGGTTTTATCAAGAGCCTGGTGGACGGCGGACTGGCTACCGTCCAGGAGGTTGCAGGCGGGAAACTGCGCCCCCTGGAGGAACTGGCCACCGTCGATGGCGCCGTCGTGATCGTCCCGGCCGGCCAGAGCACCATCAACCGCCGTGTTGCGGTGCCCCTGGCCCGCGCTCTGTCGCAGTCTGAGTCGAAGACGGCGGTGGTAGAGCGAGGGTCGGAGGATCTTGCGCTTGTGGGCGCTGTGCGCAAGCAGGGCGTGACCGTTGTGACGGTAGACGGGATCGAAGGTCCCATCGGCCAGGCCGGTCTGGCCCTCGGCCTGAAGGCCGCGTTTGAGGGAGCGTTCGGTCATTACGGAACCGGAGAAGGGGCTTCTGCGGTCCTCCCCGAGCCACGCCCGCCGGGCGAAGGGTGATTCCGGAGGAGGCCGGCTGAGGTGCGCCTTCGCCTGGTGGCGGCGGCCATAGCCGCCGAAATGGAAAGGCCGAGCGGAATTCGAATCCTGCACGTGACCGATCTTCACAATCGGCTTTCCGGCTTTCGCTTTTGTTCGGCCCTCATTGGGGCGGTAACTGCCGACGTGGTGGTTGACACCGGCGACCTTTCGGGACTGGGCTCGGGGGCCGAGACTTTGCTTGTGGGCATCTTCGGAAAACTCCCGATCCCCCGTGTTTTCGTGGCGGGCAATCACGATTCTGGGGCATGCTCCGGAATCTTCCGCAATGCCGGGGCCTGTGTAATGGATGAGCCCGCGGTTTGTGAAGTTGCCGGCGTACGTTTCTGGGGTCACCGGGATCCCAATCGAACCAGACTTTTTCAGGGTCGCCGGTATGACAACTCGCTGTGCGTAAGGGCGGCCGAGACCATCCGGCCTTCTGAGAAAAGCGCTCCGGTGGTGGCGGCGGTTCACAATGAGCGGATGGTTCTGCCCGGTCCCTCCGTTCCGCTGGTTCTGGGCGGCCATTTTCACCTTCCCAAGGTGTACCGCAAGCAAGACACCGTGTATGTGCGGACCGGCTCGACTGGGGGAGGAGGCCCGTTCGGGTCGGCTTTGCACGCCAGCGTGATCGACGTGGACCCCGGCACCTATCGGCCCCGGGCGATCTGGCTTGTTTCGGCCGATCGTGGCCGGCCCGGGGTCATTCCCATGACCCTTTCCTGACCGGCGCGATGCATCTGGAAGCCATCTCACTCGCCGCCGCGGGCCTCGTCATTTCGGCCGTGCTGGCCGGAGTGCTGAGTTCCCGGCCGGGTTTCCCGGTGGTCACGAATTATCGGGGGACAACGG
>JBOGWH010000441.1:0-1677 GCA_050692975.1 Actinomycetota bacterium
TCTATGGGGTGCTGGCCCGCCGCAACGCGGTCATTGTGCTGATGTCCATCGAGCTCATGCTGAATTCGGTGAACCTGAACCTGATCGCCTTCAATGCGATGTTCGGCGGAGGACGGCTGATCGGACAGGTTTTTGCTTTGTTCCTGATCACCATCGCGGCGGCCGAGCTCGGCGTGGGCCTGGCGATCGTGATTCTCGTGTACCGGAACCGCTCGACGGTATCGATCGACGAAGTCAGCTTGATGAAATGGTGAAATTCATGCACTTGCGCCTGAGAGAAGCCCGGCTATGAGTTCCGCCGTGAAGTACGCCTGGCTTATCCCGCTGCTGCCCTATGTTTCGTTTCTTTTGATCATTGCCTTCGGCAAGAAGATGCCTCGCAAGGGGGCCGAAATAGGCATCGCCGCGGTCACCGGCTCACTGCTGCTGGCAATCCCCGTGTTCTTCTCCACCATCGGGCAGATTTCCAGGGCCGGCGACCATCCCTTCGAGGGCTACGAGAAGAGCATTCGGTGGCTTACCTTCGGGGCGGACAAGCACCTGGAGCTGGGATTCAGGGTAGACGGGCTGGCGGTCGTCATGCTGCTGGTGGTGACCTTTGTGGCCCTGATGGTCCACGTGTATTCGACGGGCTACATGCACGGCGACCGCCGCTACACGATCTTCTTTGCCAACCTGTCCCTTTTCACGGGCTCGATGCTCAACCTGGTTCTCGCCAACAACCTTCTTCAGATGCTGGTCGGATGGGAGGGTGTCGGGGTCTGCTCGTACCTGTTAATCGGGCACTGGTGGGAAGAGAAAGAAAATTCCAGCGCAGCCATCAAAGCTTTCATCACCACCCGGATCGGTGATGTGGGCTTCATGTTCGGGATTTTCGTGCTGTTTTTTGCCGCCGGGACCTTCAACATCGGTCAGATCGGCCACGCCGTCGAAGCGGGGGCCATCGCTAAGCCGGTCCTCACCGTTGCGGCGGTCCTGCTTTTTGCCGGCGCCATCGGGAAATCGGCGCAGGTGCCCCTTCACGTGTGGCTCCCCGACGCCATGGCCGGTCCCACGCCGGTTTCCGCCCTGATCCACGCCGCCACGATGGTTGTCGCCGGGGTCTATCTGGTGGCCAGGATGTTCACCGTTTTCCACGAGTCGGCGGTGGCTTTGAACGAGGTGGCGATCATCGGTGGAATCACCATGCTCATCGCGGCCCTTCTCGCGCTGGTCCAGGACGACATCAAGAAAGTCCTCGCCTACTCGACCATCTCCCAGCTGGCCTACATGATCGCCGGGCTGGGTGTGAAGGCCTATACGGGCAGCGTGATGCACATCTGGACCCATGCCTGGTTCAAAGCCCTGCTTTTCCTGGGGGCCGGATCGGTTATCCACGCGGTGCATACCAACAATATGAGCGAGATGGGCGGCCTCAAAGACAAGATGCCGATCACCTTCAAGACTTACCTGATCGGGGCCCTGGCACTAGCGGGCTTCCCACCGTTGGCCGGGTTCTTTTCCAAAGACGAGATCATCCTTCATGCCGCGCTCGAGGGCAGGCACAACCCCGTTGCGCAGGTCGTCTTCATTCTGATGGTGGTGACGGCATTTCTCACCGCCGCCTATGTGGCTAGGATGCTGGCGCTTACCTTCTTCGGCAAGCCCAAGTACGACCCGGAGAAGGTTCATCCCCAC
>JBOGWH010000442.1:0-1666 GCA_050692975.1 Actinomycetota bacterium
CCGAACATTTGTCCGAGCGTCCAAATGGCTGCAAGCGTCGCGGACGCATAAATGCAATTGGCGATCGCCCAAAGACGCACTTGACCCGAAGAGTAGTACCACGGAAGCAGGTAGAAATAGGTTGTACTGACGGCCGCCCCCACGAGCAGAAACTGCAATCCGGCGATCATCGACTTGAACTCCGGGCCGAATGTTAGGGGAACGAGCGCCGGCACCAGGGGAATCCCGAAAAGAATCAGCACCCCAATGGGGAGTCCTCTCCAAAAAACCCAGCGCCTAAGGGTTTTTGCAATGCTCTCCGGACTCTTTGTTTGAAAACTTTTGGAAAGAAGGGGATACGCGAGGCGGCTGAGGGACCCCTCGACATAGGTAGCCGTCAGAACAACTCCCGAGGAGATCCGCATGTAGCCTGCTGCAACCGGGCCACCCAAGTGCCCGAGAATCAGCATCGGCAGCTGCAACAGGGCGCCCCCCGCCGTAACGGCCAGATAGTTCCATCCGAAAAGCTGCCCGATTTCCTTCCGGGAAAACGCAGGAATCCTTTGCTTGTTTCCGGCAAACCCAGCTTTACGAAGTGTCCATCCCGCTGCCAGGGCAGTCAGTGCTCCGCCCACTGCCGCTGCAAGCCCGGACGCTATAACGAGCCCGGCCACCCGGGCTCCTGCCAAAAGAAAGGCCAGCATCAAGCCGAACGAGATGAGCCGGCCCACGATCAGGAGCACCCCGGCCACATGAAAACGTTCGAAGGCGGTCAAAATGGCGCCGCCTGTTCCACCCACAGAGCCGGCGGCCATCAGAAGGGAAAAAGCGATAGGCAGCCACAGTGGGATCGTCTCTCCTCCTGAGGCACGATTGGCCCAGCCGGCGGTAGCCGAGACAATCACCGTCGCAAGCAACGAGGCTGCCCCGTCGATCAAGTATCCGAGTCTGCATACGCTCAGCAACTTGCTGGCCTCGTTGGAGGCCCTGTAGGCGGACAAGTAGCGAACGGTCACGGTGGAGGACTTCACCCCCGTCAGGGAGCCGACGAGGTTGGGATACGCCATGGCCAAGGCCGCAAGCCCGAAGCCCTTTGGGCCAAGAATCCGCGCCGCCAGGATCGTCCCCGCAAACGCCAATGCAGCCGATATGTACTGGGCTGCCGCTAGACTGCCGACGGCTCGTGCCCTGGCATGAAAAAGCCCTCTTACGAATCCACCGGCTCGCCGCATGAGGAAAATCAGTCCCGCCGACCCTTATTCGGTTGCGGTCCGCAGGCGGTCGCGGTTGGCCCGGCCACGGCCGTCGCCCGGGGCGCGGATGAGCTGTTCTTTGGTTCGCCTCCGATTGGAAGACCTGTATTCACGATGTAAAGAGAGAGGGGCGCATTAATCCCTTCGACCTGAACGTCCTGGCGAGTTCCGATGCAAAGTGAAGACTCGTGAAACGCTGCGCGACCCTTTTCGCTCCGGCCATTCCCATGCTCTCGCCGAGTGCTGGTTCGGAACAGAGTTTCTCGATAGCTGCTCCCAGAGCGCGGGCGTCACCCGGAGGCACCTGAAGGGCGACTCCGTCCCCGATGTACTCTTTGTGAGCTTGTCTCTCCGAGACGATCAGAGACCGAGCCGATGCCATCGCATCGAGAATGACGGTGAGCCCCGAGCAGTCCGAACCGTGCGGGTACGAC
>JBOGWH010000443.1:0-3114 GCA_050692975.1 Actinomycetota bacterium
GTGGTTGAAAGGGTGATGTGGCCGCCCTCCAGCGCCCTGCCACCCAGCTCGGGGGGCTGGGCGCCGGCCCGCAGTTCCGGCTGGTCCCACACGGGCTCCCTGCTTCTCACGGTGGGGATGGTCTCGAAGTTGTAGGCGGGGGGAGGCGACGTTGTGGCCCATTCGAGAGACTCGCCGTTCCAGGGGTCGTTACCGGCCAGCGGGCCCCGCCGTGCGCTCACGATCCAGTTGATAAAGGTGACCAGCGCCCCGACGGCCAGAATGAAGGCCCCGATGGTGGACAGGAGATTGTGGATGTCCCACCCCAGCCCTGCTTCGTAGGTGTACACGCGTCGCGGCTGGCCCAGCAGTCCCGAGATGTGGAGGGGGAACATGCTCAGGTTGAACCCGATGAAGATCAGCCAGAAGCTGTACTTCCCGGCCTTCTCGTTGAGCAGCCGGCCCATCATCTTGGGCAGCCAGTAATAAAGGCCCGCAAACATGGGGAACACCGCGCCGCCGAACAGAACGTAATGCAGGTGGGCGACCACAAAATAAGAATCGGTGGTCGCCTGGTCGAAAGGAATCGCCGAGAACATCACCCCGCTGAGCCCGCCGATGACGAAGGTAAGTATGAAACCGATGATGAAAAGCATCGGAGTCTTGAGCACCGGCTTCCCGGCCACCATGGTTGCAAGCCAGGCGAAGACCTGCACCCCACTGGGTATCGCCACCATGAAGCTGGCGGCGGAGATGAAGCTCATCGACAGCTGCGGCAGCCCGGTGGCGAACATGTGGTGCACCCAGACGCCGAAACCGATCACGCCCACCGCCAGCTCGGCAATGACGATGTAGGTGTACCCCACCATCCGGCGCCGGCAGAAAGTCGGGATGATCGCCGAGGCGAGCCCGAAGGCCGGAAGAACGACGATGTAGACCTCGGGGTGGCCGAAGATCCAGAACAGGTGCTGCCACAGAACGGGATCGCCGCCCTTGTCGGCGTCGTAGAAATGAAAACCGAATTTGCGCTCGAGCAACAGCAGTACGTTGGCCAGCGTCAGCAGCGGCAGGGCGAAAATCACCTGGAAGGCAAATGCGACCTCGCCCCACACAAAGATCGGGATCCGCGGCAGCGACATTCCCGGGGCCCGCATCTTGAAAGCCGTCACGATGAAGTTGATGGCCCCGCCGGTGGTCGAGATCCCGAGGAAGATAAGGCCCAGTGCGTAGAAATCGACGTTGAGCCCTTCGCTGAACTGCTTGTTGGCCAGAGGGACGTAGTTGAACCAGCCGGCATTGGGGGCCTGGCCCACCAGAAAAGATGAGTACATGAAGACCCCGGCAAACAGGAAGATCCAGTAGCCGAACGCGTTCAGTCGGGGAAACGCCATATCCCGGGCCCCCACCATCAGCGGGACGAAGAAGTTGCCGAAGCCCGAGAGAACCGGCGTGGCAAAAAGGAACATCATCGTCACGCCGTGCATCGAGAACATCTGGTTGAATGCCTCGGGGTCGAGAATCCGGCCGTTCGGACCGGTCAGCTGCGCCCTGATCAGCAGGCTTTCAAGCCCGCCGATGACAAAGAAAATGAAGCCGGTATACAGGTACTTCATTCCCAGTCTCTTGTGGTCCACGGTCGTGAACATCGTGGCGAGACCGGGGCGCTGCCCCCAGGTGCGCTGAAGCCGCTGGGCGGCGGTTGAGGTGGCCATCAGCGGGCCGCCCCTTTGCCGGCCAGGCCGGTGTGAGCATTCATCAGGTGAGGCTCTCCAGGTAATCGAGAAGCGCCGTCAGGTCTCCGCCGCCCAGTGCGGTTGGCGGCATCGTGTCCCCCGGCTTCACCTCCTGAGGCTGCGTGATGAATCTTTCCAGGTTCTCGCGGTTGTTGGCGATCATGCCCGACGCCAGCGTCTCCCGGGAAGCAAGGTGGGTGAGGTCGGGACCGAACCCGGCCTCGGCCGGGGTGCCCCGGATCGCGTGGCACCCGAAGCAGGAATTGCCCAGAAACACCTCCCGGCCCCGCAGCAGAGCGGCGTCGGTCGGGTCGGCGGCCGGCTTCGACTCGTTTTCCAGCCAGGCATTGAAGTCGGCTCGGGGTTCGGCCACCACATAGAAAATCATGTTGGCGTGCTGTATCCCGCAGTATTCGGCGCACTGGCCCCGGTAGCGACCGGGCTTGTCGGCCTCCAGCCACACCTCGTTGGTTTTGCCGGGAATCATGTCGACCTTGACCTGCAGCTGCGGGACCCAGAAGCTGTGAATCACGTCGCTTGCGGTGAGAAGGACCCGGATCTTCTCCCCCACCGGGATGTGCATCTCATTGGCGGTGCGGACTCCTCCGGGGTACCGGACGTCCCACCACCACATGCGCCCGTCCACCGTCACGGTCATGGAGGTTTTTTTTCCTTCGGATGCGAGGCTTTTCATGACGTTCAGCGACGCCACGAAAACCGCCGCCAGTATCAGCCAGGGAATGATCACGCCCGATGTGGCTATGAACTTGTTTCCCCACCTCGCTTCGTCTTCGACCACCGGCTCGCCAACTTTCCCGCGCCGGCGCATCGAAAGAACGATCAGCCCCAGCACCACCAGGAAGACGAGCACGGAAATCCAGAACATGGCCCACCACAAGGGCTCCACCGCAGCGGCTCCCGGCCCGGCGGGGTCCAGAATCGAGGGAGGTTCGGCGAAGTTCAAGGATGCGAACTTGCTTGCATTGATGATGGCTTACCCGGCCGGGCGTGACTCATAAACTGACGCACGGCCGTGATTCTCTAACGCTCGCTGCTGCGGACGCCACTTATTGCGAAGATGAGCGGGGGCGCGTCGTGAAAGATCGTCCAGCCGGCACAGGTGTCTTACCCGACAGGCAACCCCGGACCGCAGCGGAACGTTAAGCCGGGTCTGTGCAGCCCTGCAGGCCGCTACCCGGACCGGCGGGGGCGGCCCGGTCGGGCGGAACTTTAAGCCGGGTCTGTGCAGCCCTGCAGGCCGCCGCCCGGACCGGCGGGGGCGGCCCGGCGGGGGCGGAATGTTTAAGCCGGGTCTGTGCAGCCCTGCAGGCCGACACCCGGACCGGCGGGGGCGGCCCGGTCGGGCGGAACTTTAAGCCGGGTCTGTGCAGCCCTGCAGGCC
>JBOGWH010000444.1:0-1929 GCA_050692975.1 Actinomycetota bacterium
GAATAGAAGAAGGGGGGCGGCCCCCGGGTCGCCCCTTTTCTTCGTCTGAGAAAGATGAAAGCGCCCCCTTCCGGCCCCCCGGCCGACGAAACGGTCGTACTGAAACCCGAGACTGATCGCGCCGAGAAGCGCAGGCCGCCCGAACGGCCAAAGGTCGCTTCGGGCATCGAGCTGATAGGCAAGTACGAAGACTCTGGGTATAAGAATCCGCCCTACCTGGCCCGCCGAGCCGACGGGCAGACGATCTCGCTGTCGCAGCTGCTCTTCCTTGTGGCGGAGCAGGCCGACGGAAACCACAACCTCGACGAGATCGCCGCGGCCGTCAGTACTCAGTACGGCAAGTCGGTAAGCGCCGACAACGTCGCTTACCTGGTTGAGGAGAAATTACAGCCGCTGGGCATGATGGAAGGGGCCGGAGACCGGCCCCCCGATTCAAGGCCGGATCCGCTGCTGGCACTGAAATTCAAGAAAGTACTGATCCCGCAGGGCGCCGTGAACGCGCTCGCTGGGGCGCTCAGGCCGCTGTTTTGGCCGCCGGTAATTCTCGTCGTCCTCGTGGCCTTCGCCGCTATGGACGTCTGGTATTTCGGGGTTCACGGAGTTGCCCAGGGGATCAGGCACACCCTGTATAGCCCGTCCCTGATCCTCATGATTTACGGTCTGCTCGTAGCTTCGGTCGGCTGGCACGAACTCGGCCACGCCACCGCCTGCCGGTACGGGGGCGCCCGGCCGGGGCATATCGGGTTCGGGATCTACATCGTCTGGCCGGCTTTCTACACCGACGTGACCGACGCCTACCGGCTCGGAAAGGGTGGCCGGGTGCGCACCGACCTGGGCGGCGTTTACTTCAACATGATCTTCGCTCTGGGCTGCACGGGCGTGTATCTGCTCACCCGGTTCGAGCCTTTGCTGATTGTCGTGCTCTTGCAGCACCTGCTCATTTCCTATCAGTTCATGCCATTTCTGCGCCTCGACGGTTATTACGTGATTAGCGACCTGACCGGCGTGCCCGACCTGTTCACGCGGGTCAAGCCGATTCTTCGGAGCCTGGTGCCCGGCAGGAAGCCCGGTAAAGAGGTCCGGGCCCTCAAGAAATGGGTCCGCGTAGTGGTGACGGCCTGGGTGTTACTGGTCATTCCATTTCTTGCCTATGCGTTTGTCACGATGGTGGTGACCGCGCCCCGCGTACTGGCCACCGGATACGACTCATTTACCTCTCAGCTCCAAAAAGTAAAGGCCGATCTATCGCGAGGCTCGCAGACGGGGGCCGCTGCCGGATCGCTGCAGATGGGCATGCTCGTCCTGCCCATGGCCGGCATGACGGTCACCTTCGGGCGCGTCGGCAAAAGGGTCGCCGCAGGACTGGGCCGCCTCGGCTCCGGGCGTCCCGGACTGCGCCTGCTCGCGGTGGGACTTCTTATCGCTGGGGTGACGTTCGCGGCATGGGCGTTGGCGCCCGGCGCCGACTACAAGCCGATCGGCCCCGACGAGAAAGGGACCGTCCAGGGTTCTGTGGCGGTGGCCCGGCGTGCCGTTGTTTTGGAGCGACCCGGCGCAGACGAGGCTTCGCCTGAACCTGAGGTGAGCCCGTCGCCTACGGAGACCGCGAGCCCCTCGCCCAGCCAGGACTCTTCTTCCCCCAGCCCTTCGCCGAGCGGCTCTGCGTCGCCAACCCCCACCGGTGAAGGAACACAGAATTTGAACGGAGGGACGGTCGAGTGAATGGCTTAAACCCGGCCGTTAGAGGGAACTATTAGGCCCGTGAAAGCAAAAATCGTTGCAGCCCTCTCGCGGATATTCGACCGGATCGCGCAGGTCCGGACCGGCGGCGCAGATGGCGAGGCTCGGCCGCGCATGCGCTCGCTGCTGGTCCCAGGGCTCGTGCTGGCCCTGGTCGCCGGCATCACGGTTGCCAGGGCTGCGATCGAC
>JBOGWH010000445.1:0-1165 GCA_050692975.1 Actinomycetota bacterium
GTACCATTCTTCCGAATCGCGGGCGACATCTTTCTACGATGAGATGCGGGCTTCCTCGGCAAAGCTTTGACTCCCGGCGAGGCTCAATCCGCCGCTAAAGAATTGCACCTGGCCGATCAGGTATTTCAGGAGGCCCGTTTGCTGCTGGAATACCCGGTTCGATACTGCCTATGCCCCCCTGCCATCAGCAGCCAACCGCGTCGTTAAGCACCCGGCATGCCTGAGCCATTCGGGCGGGTGATAGGGTGGTGACCCGCCGACGGAAGGCCGCTTTGGGAAGGGTATGGACGTTATCGAAGTTCACGACGCAGTCTGTGGGGACCGCGTCTTGAGCGGCACTCAAATTAAGCTCAGATGTTACGCCCCGGCGGGTGCGGGTGAGGGCCGCGACGACGACGGCGCCTATTCGATCGGCCACCGGGTTCCGAGTTAGTACAAGAACAGGGCGGTCCCCACCAGGAGTTACCGCGAACCAAACCTCACCCCTGTGCATCAGCCCAGTCGGACCACTCTTCAGCCGGGCCCCAGTCGGCCACCTCGCTCAGATTCTGTTCACCGGAATCCAGAGGGATGCTCTCCCATAATTGGGCATCCGTTTCGGCGGCGAGCCTGACCAAATGCAGGCGAAGAGCATCCCGGAGCAACTTCGACCGATCCAAACCCAGGCGGTCTGCCCACTGCGCGAGTCGCCTTGCATCTACTTCATCAGCGCGAAAGGTAAGCATCGTCATACATAGACACTATCATGTATTACACGCTAAGATCGCTCTTCCGGTCGGGTGGTGGGGGGTTTCCGTGTGACGATTTGCTTTCCCGGATTCTCTGCGTGTGGGCATCACTGTGGCCCTACATCGGCCTTTTCTGGGCCCCCACAGCAATTTCAGCCGGTCAACTGCAGTTCAAGAGCTTATAGACCCTCGGAACCATGTGAGCCGGATCATTACTAAAGGCGATATCGACTATGTGCTCTCCTAAATCAGGCAGGACGCATCCAAAGCGCCACAATTTCCCGAAGCTTCCGCCAACTTGGACAGCCTTAGCAGCAATTCCAGAAAATTCGGCCGTCTCCATCTCGATGCCAGGGGCGACTTGGTCCGTCCGTGTCACATGCACAAAAATCTTCTGGCCGTCGACCACCGCCTCTGCCCAGGCGTCCCTGTACGTG
>JBOGWH010000446.1:0-17455 GCA_050692975.1 Actinomycetota bacterium
GGCCCTCGAGGGTCCGGCCCTCCAATGCGACAAGGGCATGATTCACATAGCGGTCCTCAACGTCCTCGAAGAATTCGAGCCGGCCGAGCCCTTCGGCCACCGGGCGCTCGGCATCCCGGTCGAAGGCCTCTTCGATGGCCGCCTCTTGATCGTCGCTCAGCTTGAAGCCGTCGGGACCAAAGAACTTGATGCCGTTGTCCTCGGCCGGGTTGTGAGAGGCCGAAATCACCGCCCCCGCGTCGGCCCCAAGATCGGTCACCAGAAACGCCACTGCAGGCGTGGGGAGCACCCGGGTGCGGATGACGTTGGCCCCCGCCGAAAGCAGACCTGCGGCCAGCGCAGACGCCAGCATGTCTCCCGACGCTCTGGTGTCGCGGGCGATGACCACCCGGGGCCGCCGCTTGCCCGCGCCGATGACGGCCGCAGCCGCCCGGCCGAGCCGCAGGGCCATCTCCGGAGTCAGATCGCGGTTGGCCACGCCCCTGATCCCATCGGTCCCGAAAAGCTTGGACATCTGCTCAAAATCCTACTCGCCTTTTTCCGCCCCCGGCGGCACCGGGCCCGCAGGGCGCGGAAGCTTCCCCGCGGGCCGAGTATGTAACGATAGGCACGTGGCCAGAATCCTCGACACCATCCCCGATTTCGTGAGCTTCGCCCGCAAGGGCGGGATCGAGAGCCCTCTGATCCGCCAGCAGCTTCACCAGGAGATTTACCAAGCAGCCCATCCAGAGGTCTTCGAAGCCTTTTTCGCCGAGCAGCCCGCCACCGAAGGCCTCCACGCCTTAGCCAGGGAGCTTTCCAAGGTCCGCCGGCGCATCGACGACGCCGCCGCGGCAATGCCCGGTTTGATACGGGAAATTGACCCCGGAGTTAAAGAGGCCCTGGGCGTCGAGTCCGACCGGGAGCCGCTTCATGTGCTGATGGTGGGAACGTTCTCCACCAATGCTTTCGTTCGAAAACTCGGAGACGACATCGCAGTTTTCCACTGCCTGGAGTGGTGGTCGGGCCCCCAGCCGACCAAGGTGCTCATTGCCCACGAGTCGGCCCATGCGTGGCACCAGATCAAAATGGGGAAAAACCCGCCCCCCGACATCGCCTGGACTGCGTTCTATGAGGGGCTCGGAGTCAGGGCGTCTCGCGAGGTGGTTCCCGAAGCCGACGAAAACGAGTATTTCTGGTACGGGGTTCCGGGGTTCGAAGACTGGCTCGATGCCTGCAGAAATATCGAACCGGAGCTGCTCAAGCTTTTTTCGGAGGCCCTGGGAAGCAAGGAAGGCTCCGAGGCCTTCTTCGGCTCGGGGCTGGTGCACAAACTATGGCGCTCGGGCTTCTATATCGCCGATCTGCTCCTTCAGCGCCTGGATTTGCCGGTCCGGGATCTGGCGGGTTATTCCGTCGATAAGGGCCGCAAGGCAATCCATCAGGCCACCAGGGAGGCCCTGGAGGATTGAAAAAGGTGCTGACCCCTTCGGAGATGGGCGCCGCCGACCGGGCGGCCATCGAAGCGGGGACTCCCGGCTTCACGCTGATGACCGCCGCCGGAGCGGCGGTGGGCCGGGCGGCGGTCGAGATGATGGGCGGCGCCTACGGCAGGCGGGTGCTGGTGCTCTGCGGAAAGGGAAACAACGGCGGCGACGGCCTCACGGCCGCTACGTGGCTGCACCGCAAAGGAGCGAGGTGCACGATCGTGACCCTTGAGGACCCGGCCTCCTATAAAGGCGACGCAGCCCGGGCTCTGGAGGAATTAAGGGGCGCCACCCCGCTGCCGTTCAACGGCGAAGCCGTCTCCCAACAACTCGAGCGCAGCGATCTGGTAGTCGACGGGATGTTCGGAACCGGCTTCAAAGGGGCGCTGTCGGGCCCCGCCGAGGAGGCCGCTTCTCTTATGGACGGCATCGACGCCCCCGTTCTGGCGATCGACATCCCCTCGGGGGTCAATGGCGAGACCGGCGCGGTGGAGGGCTCGGCAATAAAGGCCGATGTAACTGTCACCCTTGCGGCCCTGAAACCGGGCCTAATTCTGCACCCGGGCGCCCGTTTGGCCGGAGAAGTGAGAGTTGCCGGCATCGGCATAGGCGATGAGCAAATGTCCGGCAAGCTCTGGGTCGCCGAGGACGAGGACGCAGCCGGGGTTCTTCCGCCTCGGCCTGCGTGGGCCCATAAGCGAAGCGTCGGCAAGGTGCTGGTTGTGGCCGGATCCGCCGGCATGGCGGGAGCCGCCGCCCTGGCGGCAGAAGGCGCTGCGCGGGCCGGCGCCGGACTCATCTGGGCGGCGGTCCCCGGCTCAATAGCCGCTCAGACCAACGGCGCCGTGCGGGAAGCGATTGCCGTGGGGCTGCCCGAGACCGGTTCGGGCACGCTGGCCGAAGAGGCCGTGAGCCGGGTCCTCGAGCTGTGCGATGAAGCCGACGCGGTCTGCCTGGGCCCCGGCCTGAGCCGGGACCCCGAGACACTCGGATTCGTCCGCAAGCTGGTCCCGGCCATCGAGCGGCCGCTGGTGATCGACGCCGACGGGCTTTTTGCTTTCGCTTCGTCGCCCGAAGCCCTCGGAGCCAGGCAGCATCCGACCGTTTTGACTCCTCACTCGGGGGAACTCGGGCGCCTGGTCGGGCGCGAGCCCGCGGAAATCGACGCCGACCGGATCGCGGCGGCACGAAGCGCCGCCGAACGCACCGGCGCCGTGCTCCTGCTGAAGGGCCGCCCGACCGTCGTGGCCCAGCCCGATGGGCAATGCGTTGCCGTTACCACCGGGGGGCCGGTGCTGGCCACCGGGGGAACCGGAGACGTCCTCACCGGTGTGATCGGCGCCCTTGCGGCCGGCGGCGCCGCCGATTTCGATGCCGCCTGGGCCGGAGCTTGGATCCACGGCGCCGCCGCCGATCTGCTTTCCACAGTCTCCGACCGGGGCTTGCTTGCCGGGGAACTGCTGGACATGATTCCCTCCGCGATCGGAATGCTTGAAAAGGGGACAATGCCGTAAGTGAATGAACAGCTGACCATCGAGGAACTCACGTTGTGGGCCGAAGTGGATCTGGGAGCGATCCGCCACAACGTAAAGGCAATCAAGAACCTCCTGAAGCCGCAAACGCGCCTTCTTACCGTCGTGAAGGCAAACGCCTACGGGCACGGTGATGCGGCGGTGGCGCCCGCGGCGGTGGCAGCGGGGGCCGACTGGCTTGGAGTCGCCCGCGTCCAGGAAGCACGCTCGGTGCGTGAGGCCGGAGTAGGGGCCCCCATCCTCCTTCTGGCCGAGCCCCCGGCCGGCGCGGTGGGGCTCGCGGTGCAACTGGAAGTCACTCCCACCGTCTATACCGAGGCCAATGCCGAGAGGCTGGCTGCAGCGGCCGAAGCGGCCGGCAAGACCCTCAACGTGCACCTGAAGGTGGACACCGGTATGCATCGCTACGGAGCCGCCCCCGGAGACGTTCCCGCATTGGTCAAGCTCATCGACTCGCTGCCCTCGCTGCACCTGGAAGGGATCTGGAGCCATTTCGCGGTGGCGGAGGACGTGCTCAATCCTTTTACGAAGCAACAGTTCGAAAGATTCATGGACGTGCTCGAGGATCTGGGCCCCCGTGCCGGCGACCTCATTCGCCACATCGCCAACTCTTCTGCGATTTTGACCTTTGCGGACGCCAATCTGGACATGGCCCGGGCCGGGATCACGGTTTACGGACTGTACCCCTCCCCCGAGCTGGAGGACCGCGCCGATCTGCAGCCGGCGCTGTCGCTGAAGTCCCGGGTGGGTCTCGTCAAGAGGCTTCCGGCCGATGAAGCAATCTCCTACGGCCAGCGATACTGCCTGCCTCACGACGGGCTGGTGGCGACGGTGCCCTGCGGTTACGCGGACGGTTTGCGCAGGACCCTGACCAATAACGGCCAGGTGCTGATCCGAGGCAAGCGCCATCCGATCTGCGGAAGCGTGACGATGGACCACTTCCTGGTAGATGCCGGAAACGATCACCTCGAGATCGGCGACGAAGTCGTGATAATCGGCTCCCAGGGAGAGGAAACCATCACCGCTCAGGAGGTGGCCGACCGCATGAGCACCATCCCCTACGAGGTGGTCTGCAGCATCAGCGCCCGCGTCCCCAGACTCTACCTAAACGTATGATTGACGCCGTGGGGTGGAACACGCTGGACGAAGCCCGGAGCGAGGCGCTCGCCTGCACGAAATGCCGGCTTCACAATGGCCGTACGCAGGTCGTCTGGATGGACGGGAATCCCGATTCCGACCTTATGTTCATCGGCGAGGGGCCGGGGTTCCACGAGGACAAGCAGGGCAAGCCTTTTGTCGGCGCGGCCGGCAAGCTGCTCGACGAACTTCTGGCTTCGATCGGGCTCGACCGGACGAAATGCACCATCTGCAACGTCGTCAAGTGCCGCCCGCCGGGCAACCGGGACCCGATGCCCGACGAAATCGAAGCCTGCACGCCGTACCTCAAGGCGCAAATTGCTTTCATAAAGCCCCGGGTGATCATCACGCTCGGCAACTTCGCCACCAGGTTCATCCTCGGCAAGCCGGTGTCGATCTCCAGGGTGAGAGGCCAGAAATTTCGTTTCGATGGGGCAACCGTGGTGCCTACCTTCCATCCCGCCGCGGTGCTGCACGGTGGCGGAGCAAACTCGCCGGCTATGCAGGCTCTTCTCGGCGATTTCAGCCTGGTCAAAAATATTCTCGACGAGGCGCCGCCCGAGCCCGCCGTTGCCGCCGCCCCGGTGCAACAGGGCAGCTTGTTCTGAGCCCTCCCGCCGCCGGCGGCCGGGAGCCACTGGTCGTAGAAACCCGCTCTGCCGAGGAGACCAGACGGCTCGGAGCCGCCATCAGCCCCGTGCTCGTGCCCGGCGACATGATCGTGCTTTCGGGTGATCTCGGCGCCGGCAAGACCACTTTCACCCAGGGAGTGGCCGCCGGGCTGGGGATCGTCGAGCAAGTAACCAGCGCCACGTTCATCCTTATGAAGGAGTACAGCGGCGGCCGCTTCCCGCTGATGCACCTGGACATCTACCGCCTGGAGAAGATCCAGGAGCTGATCGACCTCGGCTACGACGAGTTCCTCGATCCTTCCTACGTTGTGATCGTCGAATGGGGCGATGTGGTCGAACCCCTGCTGCCCAAGGAACACCTTCTCGTCGAGCTGCGCCACACGGGGGATCCCGTGGAAACCGACCGGCTGAGGACCGTCTCGCTCGTCCCGAAGGGACCCGCGTGGCAGTCGCGCATGCCCACGATCCAGGTGCTCAGCGAAGAGCTTTTTTCGGTGGGCCGGGAAGCCGATCCGGGATACTTCGGAGAGTTCAGGGCAATCGACTCCCGCCGTCCCGGAACCGCGAATTGACCGCGCATCCAGGGATTCGGGGGCGCTAGGCCATGCTGGTTCTCGGCATCGAGACGTCCACTCCCTGGGCTTCGGTCACCATCGGCTCGGAGCAGGGCATCGTGGCCTCTTCGCTGCTGTCCCGCGGGCTCTCCCACGGCGAGTTCGTTCTTCCTGCAGTTAAGTTCCTCATGGAAGAAGCCGGCATCGGCTACGAGAACCTCTCCGCGATGGCCGTGGGGCTCGGCCCCGGACTTTTCACCGGGATGCGCATCGGTATCACAACCGCCAAGACGATCGCCCAGGCCCTCTCGGTGCCGATGGTGGGGGTACCCTCGCTGGACCTGCTGGCCTTCGATGTGCGCTACTCCCAGAAGCTGATCTGCCCGGTCCTCGATGCCCGGCGCAAGGAGGTCTTCTATGCTTTCTACCGGCAGGTCCCCGGCGGGATCACCCGGGTCAGCGGTTTTATGGTGGGCTCGCCGGAAAAGCTGGTGGCGGAGATCCAGGGCTACGGCGAGGACGCTCTGCTTCTGGGCAACGGAGCGCTGCTGTACAAGAACGTCCTAGACGAAGCGGGCAAAGTGGAGTTCGGCTCAATCGCCAATGCCTTCCCGCGGGCCACGTCTCTGGTGGAGCTTGCGCTTCCGAGGCTTTTCAGAGAGGACTTCGACCGGATTTTCGACCTCGAACCACTGTACATGCGACGGTCGGATGTCAATATTAATTGGAGCAAGCGGACTCAGTTATAGGCGGGTGATCACAACAAACACATGTGTGCAGTAGCGCGCAGAGCGGACATCGAGGCGAGCGAGATCGAGCTTGTTCCCATGCGCCGCCGTCACGTGCGCCAGGTGATGCGGATCGAATCGAAGGTCTACCTTCGCCCGTGGAGCGCAGCGCTTTTTCTCCAGGAGATCGCCCGGCGGGCCGACCGCTGGTACCTGGTGGCCAAGGTGGAGAACACCGTGATCGGTTATGGGGGTCTGATGACATCCGGGCTGGAGGCCCACATCACCACCATCGCCGTAGACCCCCTTTATCACGGCCGCCACATCGGGACGAAGCTTTTCCTGGCGCTGATGGACGCAGCCGTCG
Source organism: Actinomycetota bacterium (assembly GCA_050692975.1). Lineage (GTDB taxonomy): Bacteria > Actinomycetota > CADDZG01 > JAHWKV01 > JAHWKV01 > JBOGWH01. The sequence continues at coordinate 6,417 of JBOGWH010000446.1, forward strand.
AAAGGGGCGCCCAGACGGTTTCGCTGGAGGTCCGCAAGTCGAACACGGCCGCGCAGGCGATGTACGAGAAGTTCGGCTTCCAGCCGGTGGGCGTAAGAAAGGGCTACTACGTAGAGACCGGCGAGGACGCCCTGGTGATGTGGGTCGACAAGACCGACACCGAACAGTACGCCGACCGGCTTGACGGCATCCGGGCCAAGCTCGAGGAGTACGCCCTGCGCGAGAGAAGGTTCGGACGGTGACCCCGGGAGACGTGAGGGCGGAGCTGGGGGGGCCTGTGCTGGCCGAGTCCGAGGTTCGCACGGAGATCGTTCCCGAACCAAGAACGCTACTTCAGCCCATAGAGCTTCCCGAGCCGGACCAGCCTCTCGTCATGGGTATCGAAAGCTCATGCGACGAAACCGCGGTTGCGCTCTTGAAAGGCGAGAGAGCGGTGCTCTCCAACGTGATCTCTTCCTCGGCGCGACTGCACCAGAAATACGGCGGGATAGTCCCGGAGGTCGCCTCCCGTGCCCACGTCCAGGCGATCAACCCTGCCATCGCCGAGGCCCTGAACCGCGCCGAGTCCACCCTTTGGGACTTATCGGCAGTCGCCGTCACGATCGGGCCGGGCCTCGTGGGCTCGCTTGTCGTCGGAGTCGCGGCGGCCAAGTCCCTGGCCGCGGTTCTCGACATTCCCCTGATCGGGGTGAACCACCTGGAGGCCCACATCTATTCCAACTGCCTCGAAAATGCCGACTTTGCCCCTCCCGCTGTAGGGCTGATCGTTTCCGGGGGCCACACTCTCCTGGTCTACATGCCGAACCACGGGCTGTACGATCTGACCGGCCAGACCCTCGACGACGCCGCAGGCGAAGCCTTCGATAAGATCGCCAGGTTCCTGGGGCTGGGCTTCCCGGGCGGCCCTGAGATCGAGCAAACCGCCCTCGACGGAGATCCCGGCGCGATAGCCTTTCCCCGAGCGATGGCTGGAAAGGGCTTTGACTTCTCTTTCTCCGGCCTGAAAACCTCGGTCATCAACTACGTCCGCAAACAGCAGGCCGGCGGGCAGTCGCTGAAGATAGAAGACGTCTGTGCCTCCTTCCAGGAGGCGGTTGTGGACGTTCTAGTCGACAAAACGATCAAAGCGGCCGAGCACCACGCCATCACCAACGTGTTCGTCTGCGGAGGAGTTGCGGCAAACGGCCGCCTCAAGTACGCGATGGCGGCGGCGTGCGAAATCGCCGGGATGAAGCTGTTCTACCCATCACCGGCTTATTGCACGGACAATGCGGCGATGGTGGCCTGCTGCGGGTACCACCGCTTCAAGCGGGGAGTCAGGACCGCGCTCGACGTCAGCGCGGACCCGAACCTACCGCTGGCTTAACAAAACCCCGGCCCGCGAGGGAACCGCGTGCTACTTGGAGGTGACTACCGCGAGGATGTCGCGCTCGCTGAGAATGAGCACCTCTTCGCCCTTGACCTTGACCTCGGTTCCTCCGTACTTGGAGTAGAGCACCCGGTCGCCTTCCTTGACGTCCATCGGGATCCGGTTGCCTTCGTACCAGGCGCCGGGGCCCACGGCAACAACGGTGCCCTCCTGGGGCTTTTCCTTGGCGGTGTCGGGGATGACGAGCCCGGACGGCAGGGCCTCGTTGGTGTCCTCCGGACGAACCACGACACGATCTGCGAGCGGCTTGATGTCCATATATTTCCCTCCTCAAGAACTTCGGTTGTCGAACGGAGTGGCGGGCCGATCAGGCGCCGATGCCACCGAAAAAGATTAGCACTCCCGAGCCGAGAGTGCTAACGGGCCAAGGCGGCTCGTGGGAGACGGTGAGACTAGGGCAAAAACGACCGGGGATTCCTCGGCGACCCGTTGACCCGGACCTCGAAGTGAAGGTGCGAGCCGGTGCAGGAACCCGTGCAGCCTATTGCCCCGATCGTCTCTCCGGCCGAGACCGCTCCCCCGCCCGTCGATCTGCGGCTCATGTGCGCGTAAAGAGTTGAAAGGCCGCCACCGTGATCGATCAGAACGCAGATCCCATAGCCGGAACCGCAGGAAAACGAAGCGACCTTTCCGGCCTTTGAGGCCCGGATCGGATCTCCGGTGTTGCCATCGATGTCCAGCCCGGAGTGGAATCCCCGGCCCCTGCGGCCGTAGGGAGAAGTGACGCCTCCCCGGGCCGGCCAGACAAATCCGGACTTCGAGGCCGCACTCAGGTCCGCCCCCTGGCTCCTGGACAGATTGCTGCGCGCGTAGCTGGTCAGCCGTCTGCTGTCCGCTTCGAGAGCCTTGAGATCCTCCTCATGCTTTTTGATCTCTCCCTGGACTTGCTGAAGTGCGATGCTGCGGTCTGCTTTCGCGCCGGTGGCGAGGTCTCTGCGGGCTTCCACGGTCCTCTTGCGTTCCTCCAGGCGCTGCTTGAAATGCGAGAGGTCCTGCCGCCTTTCGGCGAGTTCGGCCTTGAGCCTGGTGGCGTCGAGGATGGTCTTGCCGTCGATCTCCGAAGACTTCTCCCACCAGACCTGCACCCGCACCGCCTCGGCCATCGAGCGGGAGGAAAAGATTCGTTCGAGGGCATGTGCCGGCCCCGTCTTGTAAAGCATGCGAGCCCGGGCCCTGGAGGCATCAACCGCCCGCCGGTAGGCTTCTTCGAGTCCTTCGATCTGGGCACCGGCGCTGCGGATATCGGACTCGAGGTTGGAGATCTCCCGCTCCTCCGTCCGGATCTCACTGTTGAGTGTGCCGATCTGCTTGTCGAGGGCTCCCACCTGCTGCTTGATGTTCGTGGCCCGGCCCTTTGCGGAGGCAAGCTTCTTGCGAATCTCGGCGATTTTTCGGCGGGTGGACTGAAGGCTGGAGGGGGCGCCGGCGGCCGGTGCGGTTCCCAGGATCGGTACGATCAGCAGCACGGCGGTCAGGCAGGCGATTGCCGAACGCGTCAAACGGGATTCTTGCAGTGGCATTCGCCCCGAGCGTAGTAGGGACGGCATCGCAGTGTCAAGAAACCCGCCACGTAGCATCCGCCCCCGCCAGGGGCGCCTACTGGGTTTTAAATTTCGGGGAGTAACCAGTCAGTTGGCCCTTAGACTGGGTCGCGTCGTAGAAAACCAAACGATCCCCGGTGAAAACTGCCGGACCGTTCGGCAATGTACTTGTCTCGTCAGTTACCTGCCACTCGTCGGCGCCGCGGTCGTAAACAAGCACCGCGAGCAGATCGCTTTGAGTTCCATCGCTCTTACCGGGCCTCTTCGCCCAGACCAAAACCTCGTCTCCCGCAGCACGGGTTCGCCGCGGTACGAACTCGGACGGGATGGAGGCTAGGGAACTCCAGCTCTCTTGGGAGACATTGAACTTGCTGGCATTTCCTGCGCGCGCATCCAAACCCTTGCGGGCGGCAATCACTGCCCACATCGGCTCGGGTTCTGCACTGGCGACCGGAAGAACCTCTTTGCTGGTACACACGACACCCAAGACCTCGGGCGCCGAAGCATCTGTTGAAGGACTTGACGGAGGCGACCACTCACCTGATGCCGCATCAAAAATCGAAGCCTTCAGATCCAAATCAGGGTTGGTGGGCACGTGGGGCCCCTCAACTGCGCCTGCCTGGGGATCACTGAACTGCCGGTAGGCAATAGCAACCAATTTTGAGCCGGCGATGCACGACTCCCGCGGCAGGAAAGGCGGGTCGTCTATCGTTTGCCACTTGTCCGCTTTTGGATCAAATAGAAGAAACCCGTCCCTTGCAGCAAAGACCGCGTGCTTGCCGGTCCAGCCTTTTGAGATAACGAAATATGACTCCGAACCCCGTAGCGGGAAGATCTTCGGTACGGGCAGACGGCGCCAACGTTCCCGCCGGAGGTCATAGGCGGCCGCCTCAAAACCACGTCTTTCGCAGGCCCGAACCTTTGCCTCTGCGTCTTGCGTATTGGCCCGACCTCCGCAGGGAGGCCCCAGAACAATCAACTCGGTGCCGGTCCATACAGCCTGAGGATTTACCAGAGCGGCGGAAAAAGGCGGATTGGAAAATGTTCGCCAATCTCCAGAATCAGGATCAAAGGAGGCGCCTCCGGTGGAGCGGGCCCTGGAGCCCGGCTCGGTCCCGTAAACCAAGAGCTTGCCTCCCGTCCAGGCGAAGGCAGGAGGCCACTGGTCTTTATCGCTCCTAGCGGCCTTGAGACCCTCCCAGCCTCGTTGGGATTCAATGACTCTGGGATCATCTCTACCGGCCCCCGCGACCTTGACCCAGTAGGCAACCCCAATCAGTAATATCAGAGCCAGGATTACCAGGGGTGGACCGGTCTTCTTCAGATTCATCGGCCCGTAGTTGTTGCTCGTGAGGAAGCGGTCATTGGCTTGCCTGTCTGGATTCGAGTGGGGCACTCCTAAGCATGGGCACCGGGGCACACCTGGCGTTCAGCCTGCGGTCATCATCCCCCGGACCTGAAGCCCGAAAATAAAGAAGGACGCGACGGCAAAAGCCGCCCATTCCAGCCCTTCCAGCTTTCTGGAAAACCGGTGGGCAAAGATCAGGGCGACGACGGGAAATCCTCCGTACACGTAGTGCAGCCAATGCTGGCCGCCTCTAAAAAAGAAGAGAGGAATCCCCCACAGGATCTGCACGGCCAAGCTGCCCTGGGCGACGGCCAGAAGCTTCCAGAAGCCTCCTCCGGGATGGCGGTTGCGGATCCAGTAGTACATCCCCATCAAAGCGATGGCCAGAAATAGGCCGGCGGCAGCGTAGCCGATGATCCGATGAATCTGGGTGAGCATTGGGCGTTACCCTACAGCGTTTTTCCCGACTCGCGACAGGCCGTACCATTGATTGATACAGTCGATGACTTCACCGCATCTAGACGGGATTCGCTTTGGAATATGAAATCGGGTTGGGGAAATCCGCCCGCAGGGCTTACGGTTTCGATGACATCGCCATCGTTCCCTCCCGGCGCACCCGCGACCCCGATGACGTCGACATCACCTGGGAGATAGACGCCTACCGCTTCGAGCTTCCGTTGCTGGCCGCGGCCATGGATGCCGTGGTTTCGCCGGCCAGCGCAACCGAAATCGGACGGCTCGGCGGCGGCGCGGTCCTGAACCTCGAGGGTCTTCAGACCCGCTATGAGGACCCCGACTCCGTCCTGGAGGAGATCGCCGCCCTGACGCAGGAAAAGGCGACGGCCAGAATGCAGGAGCTCTACAACGAGCCGATCAAGGAAGAGTTGATCTACAAGCGGATCACCGAGATAAAGGGCCAGGGGATCACCGCGCTGGCCAGCCTCACTCCCCAGAAAGTGGAGAGTTACGCAAAGATCGTTCTGGACGCCGAGCTGGACATCCTCGTGATCCAGGGAACGGTGGTTTCTGCCGAACACGTTTCAACGCAGACTGCACCGCTGAACCTCAAAGAGTTTATCGCCAACTTCGAACTTCCGGTCATCGTCGGCGGGGCCGCCTCGTACCAGCCCACGCTGCACCTTATGAGGACCGGCGCAGTCGGGATCCTCATCGGCGTGGGGCCCGGCGCCGCCTGCACCTCTCGCCAGGTGCTGGGAATCGGCGTCCCCCAGGCAACCGCCATTGCAGATGCGGCCGCCGCCCGGATGCGGCACCTCGATGAGACCGGACGCTACGTGCAGGTCATCGCCGACGGAGGGATGCGCACCGGCGGCGACATCGCCAAGTCAATCGCCTGCGGGGCGGACGCGGTCATGATCGGGTCGCCGCTGGCCAGGGCCACCGAGGCGCCGGGCCGCGGCTTCCACTGGGGAATGGCAACTTTCCATTCGGCGCTGCCCAGAGGAGTGCGGGTGAAGTCCCACCAGCTCGCCAGCCTTCAGGAAATCCTGGTCGGGCCCACCAGCGTCAACGACGGAACCATGAATCTGTTCGGAGCGCTCAGGACCTCGATGGCGACCTGCGGCTATGAGTCCGTCAAGGATTTCCAGAAAGCCGAAGTGATCATCGCACCATCGATCAAGACCGAGGGCAAATTCCTGCAGCAAGAGCAGAAGGTCGGCCAGGGCCGCTAGCCCCCCACCGATCCCGGCGGTATAGCCTTGCCTGCATGAGAAAGGGCCTCCGGGTGTTTTGCCCACTGGTTCTGCTCATCGTCGTACTCGGCGCACCGGCGCTGGCCCAGCAGGGCGAAACCATTCATTCATACAAAGTCGACATCGCCGTCGAGCGCAGTGGCGAGATGGTCGTGACCGAGGCCATCGACTACGACTTCGGGGCAAACCAGCGGCACGGCATTTACCGGGATATTCCCGACCGCCTCAGATACGACGATACCTTCGACCGCATCTACCCCATCGACGTCTTGTCGGTCGAATCCAGCGCCCCCGACGATTTCAAGATCGAGCGAGCCGAAAATCTGTTTCGAATTCGCATCGGAGATCCCGACCGGACCATCTCGGGCCGCCATCAGTACACGATCAGGTACCGCGTGGAGGGAGCTCCCAACGCCTTTGAAGAACACGACGAACTCTACTGGAATGCCATCGGCGCCCAGTGGCAGGTGCAGGTGAGCTCGGCGGAGGTGAAGGTGACGATTCCCGGCGCCATCAGCGATGCAACCTGCTTCAAGGGCCCTCAGGGATCGACGCTTCCCTGCGAAAGAGCAAGCACATCGGCCTCGGCGGCAACCTTCGCTCAGCCACGCCTCGAGCCCTTCGAGGGCCTGACCTTCGTGATCGGATTTCCGAAAGGCATCGTCGACCAGCCCAAACCGGTACTCAAGGAGCGGTGGAGTTTCGGGCGAGCTTTCAAAGCGACGCCGGGCACCGTCGCCGCCGCCCTCGCCGTGGCCGCCGCGGCCTTCGGCGCGCTGGGGAGGCTAATCTGGAAGCAGGGACGGGACCGTAGATGGGCCGGGTCGCCGGTTGCGGCCGCAGTTTCAGATACCGGCGGGCCCGAGCAGCCGGTGGGGCTGATGGAGCGTTTCGAGACTCCCGTGGAGTTCGCGCCGCCGGACAAGATCCGTCCCGGCCAGGTAGGCACGCTCATCGACGAGGTCGCGCAACCGCTCGACGTCACCGCGACGATCGTGGACCTGGCGGTGAGGGGCTACCTCAGGATCGAGGAAATCGAAAAGAAAGGGTGGTTTTCCCAGCCGGACTGGAGGCTGGAGAAGCTGAAGGACTCCGGCGGCCTGCGGCCCTACGAGTCCACCCTTCTTAACGGCCTCTTCAGAGACGGCGACGAGGTACAGATCTCCGAACTGAAAGAGAGATTTGCCGCGCGCCTGAAGAACGTCGAGGACAAGCTTTACGCGGACACGGTCGAGCAAAAGTGGTTCCCGACCCGTCCCGACCGCATCCGCACGCGCTGGAGGGCGATCGGAGTCGGGGTGACCGTGGCGGCCGGAGGGCTGCTTTTCTTGGCCGCCAGGTTCACCCATCTGGGACTGGTGGCCGTTCCCCTTTTCGTCGCCGGGCTGGCGTTGATCGCGGCCGCCTCAAAGATGCCGCACAGGACGGCCAAAGGCACCGCGGTGCTGCGGAGGGTCAAGGGGTTTCGGCGCTTCATCGAGGACTCTGAGGTCCACCGTGCCCGGTTTGCCGAAAGCAAGAATCTGTTCTCGGAGTACCTCCCGTACGCGGTCGTTTTCGGAGCCACGAAGAAATGGGCCAGAGCGTTCGCGGGCCTCAACGGCGAGCTGCCGGAGACCGGAGGATGGTACGTCGGCCACCATCCCTTCACGGTCGGAAGCTTTTCCGACTCGATGGACAGCTTCGCCGTCACCACCGCCGGGACCATCGTCTCGACGCCGTCGGGCTCGGGGTCCAGCGGCTTCGGGGGCGGAGGGTTTTCCGGAGGCGGGGGCGGCGGGGGTGGTGGCGGCTCCTGGTAAGAGCCCGCATTCAGCTACCGCGTGAGACTGTGAGGGCACCCCATTCGACGAGGTCGCCGAGCAGGCGCCGCATCTCCTCGCCGTCGAGGCCGGACTCTTTGACGAAGTCCTCCAGGCCCCGCGCCCTGCTGCCCAAACGGATCAACAGCTCCGCCTCTGGAGTGCTGTGGGCCACGATTACCCGCCCGTGCTCGGAGCGGGCCACCAGAAGGCGAACCGGCCGCTTCGGCGCCTCCGGCGGCATGGTCCACTCTCCCAGCAGCGGGACGAGAACCTGCGTGATGTCGAACTCAAGCTCGAGCAGCCGGGTGCTCTCCGGCGTCAGGTAGGGCCCTTCCTGCACGCCGTTGCCGGCCTGCTCGTCCCTCCAGCGACGGGGGCCGGCCTCGGCGGCCATCATCGCCTTTTCGTATGCGAGCAGGTCGCTGAGATACGCAATCGCCCCGGTCCGACCGCCGGCCACATGGTCCGCGGCCAGATCGGCCACCGCTACCGCGGCCCCGGTGCTGCCCAGGACCAGATCGGGAAAAAGCGCATCAAAGGCCCGTGAGGCCAGGGCCTCCTCCGGCCGCCGCCCGGTGACCCTCGAAAGGGCCCGCGAGTACTTGAAGAAGTGCACGATCCGCTCGTAATAGAAGTGCCTGGCCAGAAATCTCGCAAAGCGCTCAACCCGGGCGGGGTCCGCCAGTTCCAGAGCCCGCCACTGCTCCGACCCCCGGTAGGGGGCATCGGCGACCGCGCGGATGATCCGGTCTTGAAGCTCCCGGTCGTTCAGCCGTCCGTCCCGCCTATAGCGCCGAACGCATCCGGTCGACGGCGCGGAAAATCGCTCCGGCGGTGAGCGAAGGAGAAAACGCGTCGAAGGTGACTGCTTTGACGTTCGGACAAAGCGAGACGGCATGTTTCATGAACTGCAGCATCTCGTCCACCGGCTCTGCGGGGGCTATCCAGGGCCCCTGGAGGTCGTCGTCGTTTTCTACTCCGGCGACGTGGATCTCCCAAACGTGCTCTAAGGGAAACTGCTCCAGCCAGTCCTCCGGGGAAACCTCCCGGTAGTGGGCCTGAAGCCACACATGAGGCAGGTCCAAAAGAAATCCGACTCCGGTCGCTTCGAAGAACCGCCGAAGCCAGACCGGTTCGGGCATTTGCCCGGTATTGACGTCGAAGAACCCCGGGATGTTCTCCATGACCAGCGGCTGATCCAGGCGGGAAGCCAGGTGCACAGCGTTGGTAGCGAAGCGCTCCAGGAACTCCTCGGTATAAAGAGGCGGGAATACATAGTTCAAGTTGAAGACCCCGTCGGCGGTGTGAATGCACTGAAAGTGCTCGGCGACCCAGGGGGTCCGATATAGCTCGGCCAAGTCCCGGGCCCTCTGGATGCTTCGTTCGTCGAGCGGCTCCGACAGCTGTCCCAGGTAGTCGTGGAGCAACAGCACGTACGCTTCCCTGATCGACTCGAAATGGGGATCGTCCGGCCGGGGGGGATCGGCCATCGCGAGATGGTCGATTCGAACGGGAGCATCCAGCAGCTCACCTCCCAGGTGCGGATTGTAGAACGCACCCACCATCATGCCTGCGGTGTTCACAAGTAGGCCCCCGGCCCGGTCACGTAAGCATCCCCGCTTCGGCCAGCTGGTCGACGAACTGGATCACCTGCGCCGACAGAAGGCCCTTTTCATCCCGCTCGGACCATTTTGCAGCTATCGCGTCATATGGAGTTCTGCCGTCGAGGTGCTCCACGATGAACCGCTCCCGGTCTCCCCACTCGGCAGCTGCTTCCACGGCTTGCCTCGTAGCCCGCACCGGCCGATAGACCAGCGAGACTGTGGTCTCGATCAGCTCGAGCTCATCGGAGCTGAGAGGATGTTCGGCCGCGGTTAGGTTTTCCTCCAACTGCCCGGATGTCCGGGCGCCGGCAAGCACGACCGTCACGCCGGGACGCTCCAGCAGCCAGGCCAGGGCCAGACTGCTGACCGTCCGGCCCGACTCGGCCGCGGCTTCCTTTAGGGCACCGTGGACGGCGAGCCGGCGCTGAAGTTCCCGTCCGCGAAACCACCAGATCTGCAACCGGTGATCCCCGATCGGCAGCCGCTCGGCGAGTCTGGCCGAAAACTTGTCGGTCAAGACCCCCGACGCGAGCGGCCGGTAAGCCAGAAAGGCCAGCCCGTTCTTTCTGCAAGCGGGCAGAATGTGCTGCTCCACCTCGCGATCAAAAAGGTTGTACGCGCCCTGGTAGCTGCTCAGCGGAGCGATCTGCAAGGCCCTCTCGAGCTGACGGGGCGACGCATTGCAGATCCCGATCTCCCGGACCCGCTCTTCATCTTTTAGCTGAGCCAGCTTTTCCAGAAGGGCTTCAAAGTTCTCACCGGGCTCATGCAACTGGAACAGGTCGACGTAGTCGGTGTTGAGCCGTCTGAGTGACCTCTCCAGCGAGGCCGCCGGATCGTCCCGCGGCCCGAACTTGGTCGCAATCATCACCCGCTCCCGGTGCGGCCTCAGGGCGGCGCCGAGGATCTCCTCGGACTCCCCGTAGGTCGGGGCGGTATCGAAAAACCGGACTCCCTTCTCCACGGCCGCCTCGACCGTCTCGATCCTCTGCCGGCGGTCCGCTCCGTGGCCCCAGTCGGCGCCCCCGATGCCCCAGGCGCCAAGGCCGATCTGCGTGATTGACGTATCCAACAACTCAACTTTACTAGCCCGCCGATAACAAAAGCCCGGGCTTGCGCCCGGGCCCTAGTGGAAACTTGGTGCCTTATACGTGACAGGTCGGCTGCAACTCGCTGGCCTCCACCACTGCGGGGCGGTGGCAGGTCGGCAGAAGCTCGTCTGCTTCAACGATGTTGGGCCGGTGACAGGTCGGGTGAAGCTGACTCGCCTCCACAACGGCGGGGCGGTGACAACCGGGTACCAGCTGCTCGCTTTCAACAATCTTCAATCAGATCACCTCCTTCACTTAAAAGATGACGGTCTCGATTACCCTATACCAACATGAGAATTACTCTTAAACGCGCTTCGCTCCGAGCCCGGGGCGCCTGCGGGGCCCGCCGGGCGGGGGCACTCAGGTGAAGCCGAAAGACCTGAGGATCGATGTCTGGCTGACCGAGAACCGGCTGGCCGACGAGTTTTTGAGGGCCTTCGAGAAACGCAGCCTGGAAGAGAAGTTCTTTTACTGGTTTCCGCTCTCGGTGCGGGCCTGGCTTGATC
>JBOGWH010000447.1:0-13575 GCA_050692975.1 Actinomycetota bacterium
AGGCCGGTGTGCATCGTCGGAATCGAATAGTCGCAGGCGACGTTTTCTCCCAGAGCGTCTCCGCCCGTGCCCGCCCGGCCGGTGGCAATGTAAGCGTCGTTGTGTGAGATGGCGCGGGCGGCCACCATCTGCTGCGACCAGGAACGGGCGGTGGTCTGAGCAAAGCCATTTGTCTGAAGCGCAGAGAGGCCCGCGGTGGCGCGCTCGGTGTTTACGAGCGTCAGCAGGGCTGCTTCGTGCACCTCCGGAGGGAGAAGGGCGTTGGCGGTGTTGAAGACCGGCCTGACCACGGGTTCCAGAAGCGGCAGTTCGAGCACCTCGTGGACGGTCTCAAGCGGGGCATCGGGGGCTTCCTGCCCGGCGTAGGCGAAGAAGGATTTGCCGGCTGTGAACGCTTGGGGGGCTCCCCCGGGGCATGGAAGTGAGATGCCGGCGACGCGCAGCCGCGGCGAGGCCAGGGCCGACGCACCGAGGCACGCCAACACCAGCGAAAACACGGAGATCCTTAGTATCTGGGGCAATTCCGAGATACATCTTGCCCGATTTCAGAACTTAAGCAACCTCCGGCCCTTAATTTTTCGGCGGTGGCCGGGCTCGGTGCGGCTACGAGCGGGAGGGAAACGCCTTAAGGGCCACTACTGCAATGTCGTCGCGGGCCAGCCCGTCCTGGAAATCGAGCACCTCGGCGGCGATGCCCGCGGCGATCGCCCCCGCACTCTCATTTCGCAGGGCCTTCAGCGTCGCCGCCAGCCGAGGTTGATCGAAAAATTCCCCGCCTCGCCGGGCCTCGGTGACCCCGTCGGTGTAGAGCAGCAGGCAGTCTCCGGCGTCCAGTTCCATCTCGGCGTCCTCGAGGGCGGGATCGTCGGCAATTCCGAGCATCAGACCCGTCTGCCCCACTGGGCGGGCGTCCTCGCCTGCCGCCTTCAGCAGCAACGGGGCGGGATGGCCGGCCACCGACAAACTGACCCCGAAGGCGCCCGGTCCAGGCCGTAGCCGGCAGTAGACGGCGCTGCACAACCGGTCGACTTTCTGATGGATCATCGCGGTGTTCAGGGCCCCAAGTACCTCGGACGGCGTGCCGGCCGCGGCCGCGGCCGCCCGGATGGTGTACCGCGCCAGGGCGGTGATCGCCGCCGCTTCGGCGCCCTTGCCGGCCACATCGCCGATGACCACCGCCCAGTCGTCTCCGGAAGTCTCAAAGACGTCGTAGAAGTCTCCGCCCACCTCGTCTCCGCGGCCGGCGGGGCGGTATAGGCCGGCAAGGTCCAGCCCATCGATCCGCGGAAGTGCTGGAGGGATGAAGCTGGCCTGCAGGGTCTCGGCCAGGGCCCGCGCCCGTGCTTCCGACTCTTCCGCCCGGCGCCGCTGGGCAAGTAGTTCCCGCTCGTAATTGCGGCGATCGCGGGCCGACAGAATCATCACCCTGATGACCGCCGGTCGCAGGTCGTCGCCCTGCTTTAGCGCGGACGAGACCAGCACGGGCAATTCCTCGCCGTGAGCGCAAACCAGGTCCATCGCAAGCTCGCGCACGCTGCCCTGCATTTGCAGCAGGGGAGCGTAGTGGGTTTCGTGATAGATCCTGCCCCCGACGGTCAGCATGTCGACGAACCGTTTCTGCCCGACGAGATTCTCACGCCGGAAGCCGGTCATCGTCTCGAAGGTGCGGTTTACCCTGACGATCAGCCCGTCGGGAAGAGTCGAAAGGTAGCCGCAGGGGGCATGTTCGTACAGGTCCTCGGCGCTTTCCTCGAAAAAGGACGAATCGAACTGCTGATCCGGGGTGTTGCTAGCCTCCGGCGGCAACTGCGGCTTCTAGCCAATCGGCGACGGCGGCGGCGGTTTCCTGCGGTGCGCTGAGATTCGGACAGTGGCCGGTCGCTTTGAGAATCACGAGACGGGCGTCGGGGATCCGGTTTGCGACGTATTCGCCGATCTCGACGGGGGCCAGCACATCGTCGGAGCATTGCAGGACCAGGCAGGGCACCGTGACCTTTTCTAGGTCGGCCCGGTTGTCGGACAGAAAGGTGACCTTTGCGAATTGCCTGGCCACGGCGGGGTCGGTCCGGCAGAAGCTGTTGGTAAGCTCCTGTCCGAGCTCCGGCCGATCCGGGTTGCCCATTATCGCCGGCGCCATCTGCCCCGACCACCCCAGATAATTGCTTTCCAGCGACTCCAGCAATCCGTCGATGTCCTTGCGGGTGAATGCGCCGGGGTAACCGTCGTCGGTCAGGTACCGGGGGGAAGGAGCCACCAGAACCAGCCGGGAGAAGGGCTCGGGATCCTTGACCGCGGCGACGACTCCGGTCATCGCACTTACCGAGTGGCCCACGAAGATCACGTCGGAGAGGTTCAACTCCTCGCAGATCTCCAGCACATCGGCGGCGTAGCCGTCGAGCGAATCGTACTTGGCGGGGTCGTAGGCGGAGAGGTCGGAGCCACCGAATCCCACCTGATCGACCAGCACGATGCGGTAGTCCTTCTCAAAAGCGGGGACCATGTAGCGCCACATGCTCTGGTCGCAGCCGAAGCCGTGCAGAAACAGCATCGGCGGTCCGTCGGGTCGCCCGCTGATGCGGATGTTGTTCCGCTGAATTACCGACATGGCTTCCAAAGATACCCCCGAATTTCGAGCGGTGACTATGGAAGGCTCCTGTAACCTTGGTGGACCGGTGCCCGTTTACACGTAATGAGCAAGAAACCCGCCGATACCGAGGAGTACCTGGCCGGTCGAGACTGCAAAGGGCACCATCCGTTTTCCCGCGGATAAGCCACTGCCAAAGGCACTTATCAAGAAACTGGTCAAAGGCCCGCGCTGCGGAACTGAAGGGTTAGCTGACCAGAACAGTCTCGGGCCAGAGCCAGCAATTCCGCGTGAAAGGTGAAGCTTCCCCCTTCGCTGCTTCGGGTTATCCGGTTTGATATTGAGCCCGAAGTCGCCCAAGGTGCAATAACTGAGAGGCCCGGCGATGGGCCAACGTGGTGGTGGCTGAGGGTGATGGTATTGAAATGGTAGAGTAATGGTATGAAGACTACCATTGATAAAGCAGGAAGGTTGGTTATCCCCAAAACACTCAGGGATAAGCTGGGGCTGGTGCCGGGACGCGTAGAGGTCGAAGTCGACGGGGCCGCTCTCAAAGTCCTGCCGCTGGCGGACGAGGGCCTGGAAACCAGGGGAGGGCTGCTGGTGATTCCATCTTCAGGGGTCTCCCTAAATGACGACGAGGTCAGGGCGCTGCGCGAAGCTGACCAGAGATGAGCCGGACGGCAGGCACCGCTTCGGATTTCTGGCTGGTGGACACCAGCGTTGCGGTTGCCCTGGTCGTGGAAGATCATTCGGCCCACCGGAGCACGGTTCAGGCCGCCGACGGGCGCAGGCTCGGCCTGGCCGGGCACGCTGCATTTGAGACCTTCTCGGTGTTGACCAGACTGCCCACTCCTGCCCGTCGCACGCCGGCGGCGGCTGTCAGACTGGTGATCGCCAACTTTCCCGGCACGAAATTCATCAGCCCCAAAGCAGGTTTGAAGCTGCTCGAGCGTCTATCCGGATTGGACATTGCCGGCGGGTCGGTTTACGACGCGTTAGTCGCGGCTGTGGCGGAGGAACACGGAGAAGTCCTCGCTACCAGGGACCGACGGGCGGTGCCTACTTACCGAAAATTCGACGTGATCCTGGAGGTCTTAGAGTAAGAGCTGTGACGCGGGGATCGCCTGTGCGGAGTCGCTGTGTTAGTTAGCGGCACATAGGGCGAGTCGAGATGGCGGACAAGACCGTGAAAGTGTTCGTTGAGAATGGCTCAAAGCGAGTTTTCGCCGGGGCCGTAGATTGGCCCGGCTGGTGCCGCAGCGGCAAGGACGAACAAGAAGCCCTCGAGGCCCTGGCTTGAGGCGGATCGAGGTTACCTTTCGGCTCTCGGAGGGAAGTTCACCGGGAATTCGAGCGCCAGCGAGACGGCCGCCGTTCGCGAGACGTTCTTGGAGGCCCTGAAGGCCCGGGCCGCGGGCGAGATCCCCGACCGGGGGCCCAGGGGCGGCAAGCGGTGGACCGCTCGTTACGCGATCCGGCGGTCCGCGTGGCACGCTCTGGACCACGCCTGGGAAATTCGAAGATCGAATAACATGAGGTAAGACATGACCTGCACACAAGACTCGAAGACGTGTCCCGGCCCAGCACCGTCTAGACATCCCACGGGATTAAGTGTCAAGCCGCCGGCACCTGAAGCGCCTGATCCTCCGCTCCCCAAGCGATCGTCTCGTCATACAGGCATCGATGACTAAGGCAGCCATGGAGTATTCCAACCCACCGGTTCGCAACGGCTCTGAGTGCTTGATGATGGGTGGCCCCCTTGGCACGTTGAGCGTCGTAAAGCTTCCGAGCGCCGGCAGAGACAGTGAGAGAACAGAAAGCCCACTGGTAGCTGGCATCGGCCAATCGTCGGTTTCGGGCCACCCGGGCCAACACGACTTTTCGGGTGCCCGAGGCTTTAGTGATCGGGGCGGTTCCCGCATAGCACTTGCGTGCTTTAGCATTGGCGTAGCGAGCCGGGTCGTCCCCGAACTCCGCCAGCACCCGAGCGCCGAGGACTTGACCGAGTCCGGCAAGACTGTGAAGGATCTCGGCGTCCGGGTGCACCTCAAAAGAGCTGGAAAGCTGGGTTTCAATAGCCGCAACCTGCCGGTTCAGCTCCTGAAGCAAAGCCACCGTTGCCGAAACATTGACCCCAAAGGCCCGAGAGATCAATCCGGGCGCCTCGAGTTGCGGTATTCGAAGCGATGTCCAGATCTGCTTTGCCTTGGCGTCAACTCCTCTTTGCCGGCCGGCCTGGCGAAGCGCGGTGGCGATTCTTGCCCTGGACAGATTCCGCCCTTCACTGGGGGTAGGGGCCTTTTTGAGCACCGCCAGGGCGCAGGCAGCGTCCAGGTCCTCTCCAAAAGCCTCCAGCGCCGCCGGATAGAACTCCCTAAGAGTCGATCGAAGGGAATTCATCTGGCGTTGCCGCGTCCAGATGAGGTTCTGGTGGCCCCTGGCTAAAATCTTGACCGCCTCGGCCAGTTCAGTGTCCCCGGCGATCAGGCGGTGGTTCTGCCGGTCCGTACGCACAAGCTCCGCCAGAACCTTTGCATCACCCGGATCCGACTTGGCCCCCGAAACAGCGTGGCGGTCACGGTATCTGCTGGCAGCAAACGGATTGATTGCGTAGATCTGGTACCCGGCGGTCACTAACGCCTGGACAAAAAGACCCCGGTCGATCTCAATGCCGACAATCACTTCGGCAGGATCAACGGCGTGATCTGCGACAAGCTCGTGAAACTGCCGGATTCCTTCAACCCCTTCCGGCACCCTTCGTTTTGCCAGCATCTTGCCCTGCTCATCCAAAACACAAATGTCGTGATGGGCCTCTGCCCAATCGTCACCGACAAAGATCAACGGCTCCTCCTTTCATCGACTTCGCGAGCGAGTCCAAGGAGCACCATCGGCACGCTAATGGATCAGTGCTAAAGGCACGACATCCCACCAGCCGTTTCGGCATTCCTTACCTACCAGCGGCGGCACGATCTAGTCGTAGGGCTCAAGGCCCGGCGAACATTAGTGCTCATCCGCTGGAGGACTCGGCTACAGCCTCGCGGAAATATCAGTCGAGCGGTAGGACCCCATTAGCGAATAGCCCGCCGCAGGTAAGCGCCGGCAAAATCGGCCGCCAGCGTCAGTCCCACCAGCGCGAGGAGCACAGAGGACACCGCCGGTAAATCAAAAGCGGCAAGGCGTTCGCCAAGCAGCCGTCCCAGCCCTCCCGCTCCGACCAGCCCCACGACCACGACTTCCCGCATGGTCACCTCCCAGCGGTAGATCCCCAGCGCAGAAAATCTTCCCATCGAAAGAGGAAGGGTCGCGTAAAAAAATGCTTTTGCGCGGCCCGCCCCGCTGCCTGCCAGCGCCCTGGCCGGCGCGGCGTCCGAAGCTTCCACCGACTCCGCCATGAGCCTTCCCAGCACACCGAAGTTGTACGCGGCCAGTGCCAGCATGCCCGGCAGCGGACCCGGGAAGGCAACAAACAAGAACACGAACGCCCAGACCGGGGGAGGAATGGCTCTGAAAAACAGCAGTACGACTTTCCATGCGGCGGAAAGCCCGGCCGTCTTGCGGCCCGCGGCGCCGAACGCAGCCGCAGCGCCGGCCTCCCATGCGAGAAACCCGGCGACGTTGGCCATGGCCACGGTGGCCAGGGCCGCCGGTACGAGATCTCCAAGCAAAGATTTGTCCCAGGCCGGAGGGAAGAGCCCGGATATGAGCCGGCCGGTTTCGGCCGCCGCCCGCGATCCCCAGAGATGGGCGGGGTTGAGGTCAAGGTAGGCCGCTGACAAGCCGACAAGTGCGGCCACCCCGGCCACGGAACCCACGACAAACCGGTCCCGGCCCGGCCCGGCCCGGCCCGCCGCCCGGCGCCTGCGCACTGCGGTGCTCCACAAGTCCGCAAGGCCGCTGATCGCGACCAGAGCATAAATAAGAGTCCACATCTCCCGGTACTGCAGAGCCTGAAAGCTGAGCGCCATCTGGAAGCCGAGTCCTCCGGCGCCGATGACCCCGAGTATTGCGGCGGCCCGGATGGCGCACTCGAAGCGATAAAAGGAATAGGAGATCAGCTCTGCGGAGCACTGGGGAAGGATTGAATAAGCAAAGGACTTGATCCGTCCGGCTCCCTGGTTCCGCAGAGAGGCAAACGGGGCGGCGTCGGCCTCGTCGAAAATCTCGGCAAACACCCTGGCGGTGATTGCCGTGTAGGGGATCGCTATCCCCAGCACCCCCACCAAGGGATCCAGGCCCAGAATATTTACCAGCAAAAGGGCCCATACCGCCTCATGGATTCCTCGCGGGAAAGCCAGGACGGCCCGCACGGTTCTCCAGGACCGCCGGCGGCCGTGGCCCCACCACGACTGCGAGGCAACAATCCCCAGAACTCCGCCGATGGCAACCGACGCCCCCGCTCCGGCGGCCGCGAAAGCCACCGTGGTGAACGCCGCCTGCGCGGTAATCCGCAGGAAGTCTTCCGACAGGTCGGGACGCGCCGCTGTGGCAAGAAACTCTCCCAGCAATTGGCCTCCGGCGGGATTGAAAAGCCGCCCGCCCCACAAGATCGCGGCGAAAGACGCGATTACCGCCACCGCCAGCGCACTGAGGGCCGCCCGCCTGCTGGCCCGCCCGGGCCGGAGGGCCGGCAGTTCGTGTTCGACAAAGCCGGCCGCGGTCTCCTCATGAGGTGGCGGCGCGGTCTTCATCGCGGCGTGTCTTCGATGCGATAGAGGCGAGCGGCCATCGTTTCCGTGACGTCCTGCGCCGGCAGGTCGAAAAGGACTCTTCCGTTGCGAAGGCCCACCATCCGGTCGCAGCCCGACAGGGCCAGGCGGAAGTTGTGAAGGCTGACCACCAGGGTTTTGTTCGACTGCTGTGCCAGTCCGCCGAGCAACTCCATTATGTCGGCGCCGCGGGCAGGATCCAGGCTCGCCACCGGCTCGTCCGCAAGGATTATGTCGGGGTCCTGGGCCAGCACCCTTGCGATTGCGACCCGCTGTTGCTCTCCTCCCGAGAGACGGTCGGTCCTCTCGAAGAGCTTGTCTGCGATGCCGACGCGGGCCAGAATGCGGCGCGTGTCCGGTATCTCGCGGGGAAAAGCCAAGGAGACCAGCGCGTGCAGGAGGCTCCAGCGCGAAAGACGGCCGGCGTTCACGTTATGCACGACCCGCAGGGGCCCGACGAGGTCAAACTGCTGGCGTACGGCGCCTACTTTGGCCAGCAGCGTTTCCCGGGCCCGGCCTGTTGCCTGGGATAGGTCGCGGCCCAACAGCGTGGCGGCGCCCTCGGTAAGCGGCGTGGCCCCGCCGATCGCGGAAAGAAGGGTCGTCTTGCCGGCCCCGCTGGGCCCGACGATCGCGACCCGCTCCCCGGCGGCCACGGCCAGGTCGACATCCCTGATGGCCCACGAATCGCCAAAGCGCACCCCGGCGCCGGCCAGAGCGATCTGCGGCGCCGGGCCGGTTTCTATTTGATCAGGTCCAGCTTCCGTGCGATCGCCTCGATTTGTTCGTAGTTGGAATTGGAGGTGTCGATGAACTTGCCGGCCCCGAACAATTCCAGGATCCCTTTTTGCTCCGGGATGGCCGGGTCGAGTTGTTTGAAGGCTTTTGCGATCCTGGTGGTAAAGCGGGGGCCGAAATTCTTCTCGAGATCCGGCCGGACGACCCAGTGGTAGTCGTGGTAAGGGGGCGTGGTGAAAAGCGCAACTACCTTATTGGGGTCAACCTGCCCTGCTGCCGTGCGCGCATTGAATACCTGTTCGTTGAGCGCCCCAGCCTCATAGGCGCCCGACTGCACGAGCTCAGCCGTCTTGTCGTGCGATCCCGAATATCCGGGGGGGCCGGCGAAAGCGTCGGGACCGACCCCCGCCTGGTCAAGAAAATACTGAGGCATGAGCCGCCCGGAGGTAGAAGACTCGCTCCCAAACGTGAAGCGCCGGCCCTTCAGCGCGGACAGCCCCTGTACGCTTCTGAACGGTTTCAGCCCGCTGTCAACATTTGCGATGAAGACCGAGTGAAACGCCTCATCGATGTCACGCTGCAAGATGGCCCGGGCGCCGGGGGTTTGGGCGCGGGCCTGGGCGCCGGTCAGGCCGCCGAACCACACCATGTCGAGGTCGCCGATCCTGAAGAGACTTACTGAGGCGGCGTAATCGGTGACCGGGACGTACTTGACTTTCGTTCCCAGCTGCTGCGACAGGTAAGTCGCCAGCCCCGAGTAGAGGCGCTGGAGCTTTTGGGGATCCTGGTCGGGGATGGCGCTTATCGTCAGCTCGTCTTTGGCGGGGCTGGGCGGCGCGCTGGGCGCGGGCTCAGGGATTTCACCTGCGCAGGATGAGGCCGCAAGGATCATCAGCATGCCGGCGGCAAGCAAACGAAGACGAATAGATGAATGTTTCAAGACAGGTTCTCCTTCAGGAGCAGCGGGCGCGGCCGGCCCTCAAAAGGGCGGTCCTGCTCCGCTTAGGGGTTAGTGAAGAGGCTGGATCTAGAGGGGTCGCGACTCCGCCCGGACCGGGCGGATGAACCCGAACGCTCACCTGGGATGCATGGACATGCTGGACCTCCTCCGGTGAACTTTCATAGGTCAATTCTTAACACAATTCCCAGCTTGCTACGGGCCTCTGCCCGAGGCGCCGGCCCGCCGGCCCGGCGGAAGGCCAGAAGTGGACGACTTGCGATCACAGAGCCGAGCCGGGTGGCTAATGTGCTTGTCGCAGATATGCTACGCTGGCCTGATGAAGCAGATACCCCAGCGGGAACTTCGAAATGAGAGTGGGCGCATCCTGCGCGAGGCCGAGGCGGGCGAGGAATTCACCGTGACCGTTGATGGCCGCCCGGTTGCCGTCTTATCCGGGTACCGGCCTCGCAGATGGTTAAAGCGCACCACTGTCGAACAAATTCTGAAGTCACCAACCGACGAGACACTCTTTGAAGACCTGGTCGGGGCGGGCCTGAGGGATCTATCCGACCCGTGGGAGCGGTCTTGAAGGGCATCCTGGACACGTCGGTCGTAATAGCTCAAAACGTCAGCGAGTTGCCTGACGAATCCACAATTTCGGTGGCCACGCTGGCTGAGTTGCACTTCGGTGTTCTTGTCGGCAAGACGGCCGAAATTCGCCAAAAACGTCTTCGACGCCTGGCAGAGATTGAGTCCCGAGTTGATCCACTGCCGGTTGACGCCGCTGTGGCCCGGTCATATGGCGCCCTCGCCCAAACCGTTGTCCAAGCGGGACGAAAGCCCAGAGCCAGAGTGATGGACATCCTGATTGCGGCGACGGCCTCCGCACACGACCTGCCGCTTTACACCCACAATCGGGACGACTTCAAAGTCTTCGAGGACTTCATCGAAATCAAGATGGTGTAGGAAGCTGACCCCGACCCGGGGGGTCCGTTCTTGAATCGGATCGGAAGGGGTGATCAGGGAAGCTTAAACAACTCCGCCGAGGCGGCGAACGGGTGGTAGGGCTTCAGTGCTACCGCCCCGCTGGTCACTCCGTCGGCGCTGCGGCGCACATGCGGCAGCAGCGGGCTGGTTCTTCCTGGTTGATTGTCCGCGATGCGAAACTCCAGCGGTCCTGGGTGGGCGGCGTTCACCGCGGTGGGTACCGCGATCTGCTCCCAGTGGCGCCCGTCGGTCTTGAACTCGAAGGGGACCTTCAGCGAAGCCGTAAAGCCGGCGACCGTGGTCTGGGGAATCACCAGCGCCGAGGAGAAGTCGTGCACTCCGCGCAATGGGTCGAAGTAGCCGGCACCGGCTGCCTGCATTTCCGCCATCACCGATTTGCCATGATCGGCCACATCGAAGGTGGCGGCGTCGTCGCCGGGGGAGTGGACCATTACCGTCCAGTCCTCGCAGATTTCGGGGCTGCCGGCCTCGCTGCCGTAGGTGCGGCAGGCCGGGGTCCCCCTGACGCCTCCACTTTGAATTTGCCATCGGCCCGCTTTCGTCGCGTCGCGGTTGAGGTTCGAGGCCACCGAAAACGAGTGGCCGTGGACCGCCCCGAAGGTGGTCGCCGGCCAAAGGGTGTTGGTCCAGGTCGAAAGCTCAAACGAGACGTCTTTCATCGAGGCCGCGGCCACGGGGAGGTTGCTCGCCGGCACCACGACAAAGGCCAGTAGTCCCTTGGATACCCCCTTGGGCAGCATGTCGAATTCAAAGTTCGCCTTGCCGCCGGCCTGCCCCGAGGGCGCCGGCAGGGCGCCGGTGCTCAGCGGCGTCCGGGGGGTTGAGGGAGGCAGGCTGAAGCGCCCCTGGGGGGAGACCACGCCCCAGTTGACGTCCTGGCCCACGATGACGACCGGAACGATAAAGGCGTTGGTCAGCGAGTAGGAGAAATTCAGCGACATGTGGGCCTTGTAGTTCGGGGTGGACAGGTTGAACGGATACCAAGCGATGCCGCTGGAGAGCACCAGCTTGGTGGGGGCCCCGGGTACCGGCAGCAGCCCGGTTTGTTCCGGAGGCTTGCAGGCGTCTATCGGCTCCTTTCCAAGGGCGGCGAGCACTCCTGTTCCCGAAAGCACCGACGAGGCGTCGTAGGTGCCGAAGTTCAGGTCCTCGCAATCGAGCAGGTCGATGTAGCGCGAGGCGACGCCCGCCCCCGGCATCTTCTTGACGAAGTCGAACAGCACCCGCACCGTCAGCGGATGGCTTTCGTCGGCATCTGCGACGGGGTTGACCAGCCAGCCTCCGGTGGGTTTTTCGTACTTGAAGCTTCCCGGAAAGTTTTCCTGCAGCCACTGCCGGGTGCAGGGGCTGCCGAGTCCATCGTCTGAATAAACTTCCGCGGTCGCCTCGTCACTGCAGACCGCGCCCAGCACCAGGGCCGGAAAGCTCTGGTAGGCGGCCTCCTCGCCGAGGTCCCGGTTGACCGTCACCGGCCTGCCGGAGGCGTCCAGGCGGGTCTCGGTGACCGGGGCTCCGTAATCGGAGAACTGGCGAACTTTGTAATAGCCCGGCGGCACGTTGGGGAAGTAGCCGTAGGTGCCGGGGCCGAACTTGGGGTCGTTGTTGAACTTCGTTACCTTGAAAAACAACTTGACGGCCAGGGGATCGACCGGCAGCAGCATCAGAGCGTGGTCGAGCACCGAGGCCCCCGGCGGCAGCGATGGGAGCAGCGCGAAGGTGAGGTTCTCGGCATCGATGTCGTGGATGTAAAAGCTCTTTGCCGTCAGCCGGGTCCCCTTGACCAGGCAGTAGGGGACCTGCTCGACTCCGGCGGGAATGCCGTCGATTTCAATCTGGGGGCCCGCCTCGCCGCCGGTGGCGGGTATCCCCACCGTCGAGTAGCCGCAGTACAGGCCTCCCCGGTAGCTGTTGTCCCCGGCCGGCAGCGACAGCACGATGCCCGCTTCGCTTACGCTGCCGCCGACCGGCGGGGAATTCTGTGGCCCCGCGATCCGGTTGCGGGCGTCCGGTCCGACGGTGACGGAGTCCGTGGCGGTCTGGACGGCCGACTGGGGATTCCCCCCGGAAAACGGCACTTTCGCCTCCCAGACTCCGCTCTCCGGTTCTGCGCCGAGGTCGCCGTGGGAAAGCGCCAGGGGCCTGGAGCGGGCGAAGTCCGCGCTCGGAAGCGACCTGAGCACCCCGGCGCCCTGCCGCCACACCGGTATTGAGTCGATGGGCGCCGAGGCGGCGTAGAGCGCCCCGCGCTGGACGGCGGGGTCGGCGATTCCTTCGGCGGCCATCGCCGCCATCGCGGCGGCCACCAGCGCGGCGGCCGGAATGGTCGAGTCGAGCCGCACCCGCGCCGCCGAGGGGGGGTCTGGGAACGGCCAGTTCAGGTCCAGCTGCGGGTCCAGCGCGCCTTTGCCTTTCAGGCTTTTGGCCAGCGACGAGGCCTCGGGCAGTACGCCGGGCATGCCGCTGGGGGCGAGCAGGTCGGGTTTTACCCTGCCGTCTTTCGACGGGCCGGACGAAGACGCGGGGGAAACCGAGGCACCGCTGTGCCCCCCGACGGTCACCACGTTAGGAAAGTTGGCGATGCCCGCGATGGTCTGGGGCTGCGGGCCGTCGTCGCCCGCCGGGGCCACCACCGCCACTCCGGCTGCGGTGATTTTGTCGATCTGGGCGCGGGCCTGCAGCCAGCGGTTGTTCAGATATGCAAAGCGCTCGAGCGCGGCCCGGTGATAGTAGGGGAGCCCCGCGGTTTGCCGGGCCCGCAGCGACGGGTCCAGGGCCAGGCCGAAGACCTGGCCTCCCGCGCCCTGCATAGCGTTGTCGCCGAGCGCCTCCGACATGGCGTCCCATTCCCCGGCGGCCATCGATGCCGAGATGGGGTCGAGGAAGTTCGCCGGCGGCACGGCGTAGAGGACGACGTTGAAGTCTTTGGGCCGGGCGGCCAGCCAGTCAAGGGCCGCCGCCTGCCACGATGGGTTGAACTTGCCGCCGGGGAAGACGCCGATCGAGGTGATCTGGGCGCCGGGGGTGGACGCAAGAATCAGCGAGGCGGCGTGGGTACCGTAGCCCACCGGGTCGCCGGCGTTGCCCAGAAGGGTGAAACGGGGGCGCACCGCCTCGGGCAGGGCGGAGGTGTCGACGCCGGTCGACACGATGGCCACCTTTACCGGCAGGTCCGGCTCGGCGGCCTGGGTGATGATCCCGGGGGCCTCGGCGGCAAGGGTCGTTACCGCGCCGGCAATCGCTCCGATCTCACCGAGTTCGGCGGTCTCGGGTATCTCGGTGGCCGTCGAAGAAAGCGCCGGAATGGCCAGGGCAAAGGCTGCAATGAGTGCAACGAGTCGTTTCGAAAGGATTCTGGAGAATGTCACTGTACCCCCCCTTGTTCCGGCCCCCAGCGGCCGTTGGGTCAGATTTTAGATCAAAGCAAGCAGAAAAGAAAGAGGCGCCTGCCCATGATGCGGGCAGTCGGGTAGCCACTTACGATCTGGATGAGCCTGCAAAGGGCATACTTGCAGAGATCTTAATTAAACGAGAAGGTTCAGGCGCAAGAGGATCGGCGTCCTCAGGCGCAACCTAGCCGGACCGCGTTAGGCTTGCTT
>JBOGWH010000448.1:0-6897 GCA_050692975.1 Actinomycetota bacterium
GAACGATCCCGAACGACTCCCCCCTCAGAGAGGGAGCCACGAAAACGTCGGCGGCTCGATAAACCGAAGGCAGGTCCTGGTTTGGAACCGCGCCGAGTCGCGTTGCCCAGTCCGGCAGCCGCATGGAAGTGTCTCCCGCTACAACAAGCCTGGCGTCAAACGAGCTGCGTACGACCCCCATGGCCTCCAGAGCGACTCTCAGGCCCTTGCGCGGCTCGTCGCGGCCCACGAACAAAACGAACGGCTTCAGTGCCTGAAGCTCCGCCCTCGGGGCCGCCGAAGAGAAAAGGCGGCGATCGATCCCGTTGGGGATCTGCTCATAGTTTCCCGGGAAGTGGGCGGACACCAGCCTGAGCGCTTCCGATGAGACCGCAATCCGCTCGGTTATGCGCCGGAAGGGCCGGGCAAGGACGGGCCGGGCCAGCGCGTAGGCCCGCGAGCCGGCGGAGGCGGCGTGAAAGGTCGCCACGACCGGGATCCGTGAAACGGAGAGGGCCAGCAGGCCGATGCTGGGAGAGGCCGGCTCGTGAATGTGCAGAAGGTCGAAATCCCCCTTGGCCAGCCTGGCGGCGATTTTATTGCGCGCCTTGATCGAGAAACACAGCCGCGCCACCGAACCGTTGAACGGAATGCCAATCGTCCGTCCGGCCCGGAATATGTCGGGCTCGGGCCGCGAGGCCGGGGCGATTATCTGCACCTCGACTCCCCGCCTTTTCAGGGCGGGGACCAGGCCGGTGATGTGGCTGCGCACCCCTCCCGGATAGGACCAGTCGTAGGGGCAGACCATTCCTACTTTCACGCTATTCCTACGTTTACCGGCCCTGTTTTCACGTCACCGGCTGCGGGGGTCATATCAGCGCCCGCGTGGGGGAAGGTCCGGCTCGTCGGACGGCCAGTTCGTCGAAAAGACGTGCCACTGCTCGGGCGCCCGGCGGATCAGGCGCTCCAGCGCCACGGCCATTTTCTGTGCAACGTCTTCCAGATCGACCGCGGCATTGCCAGTGAGTTGATAGTCGACCTCTTCAAAATGGACGTGGAACCCGCCTGCCTGCCGGTACATGGCTCCGGCGACCACCGGCACCTTCTTTCGGACGGCCAGCAGGGCGGGGGATGCCGGCAGAGTAGTGCGCTCGCCGAAGAACTCGACCCAGATCCCTCGGCGCGTCAGATCACGGTCGCCGAGCAGTGCGATCCCCGCGTTCTTGCCGAACAGCGCTCCCACCTTGTTCATCAGCACCCCCGGCCGCGCCGGGATTACATCCATTCCGAAGCGCGTCCGATTGCCTGCAAACCACTCGTAAAGAGCGCGGGGCCGCAGGACTTCGGCAACGGTTGTAAACGGCCAGCCCCTGGCCCCGACCCAGGCAACGCCCAGATCGTACACGCCGATATGACCGGTCAGCAGAAGGACACCCTTCCCTTGGGCGAAGGCCTTGTCCATGGCCTCGACCGAACCCGGCTCGAAGCTGACCAGATCCAGCAGTTCCTGTTTTGAGTACCTTCCGAGCCGGAAAGTTTCCAGCCAGTACTGCGCGTAGGAAACGAAGGCACTGCGGACCAGCTCATCGAGGCCCTGTTCGCCGGCGATGCGCTTCAGGTTGCGCCGCACTATCTCCCGGCGCCTTGAGTCGAAGCGGTGAAACATCCTGCCGAGAAGTTCCCCAACCCGGTCCCCTGCCCGCAGCGGAAGGTGCTCGGCTATCCATCCGGCCCCCCTGTAAGCGAAATAGGTAGCCGCCGGGCCGAGGCCCTCATCGAAGGGCCCAGCCCGCAGAGGGGAAGGACCGCCGTCTTCAGACTCCACCGTCATCCGGGCGCAGGGGGGAGGCTGTTTCCCCGGACTGTGCCGCCGGCCCCGGTTGTGCCGCCCCGGGTTGTGCCGCGCCGGGTTGTGCCGCCGGACCGGGTTGTGCCGCCACGCCGGGTTGTGCCGTTTCGTTCGACGCGGCGGCGCCCGGTGGGCCTGCGGCACTCGGCGCCGCGGAGCTTGCGGACCGTTCGGGGCCCGCCGCCCCGGGAGGCTCCGATTGTCTCCACACCGCGGCGAACCGCTGGACGGCGCTTACGGCCGAAACGCCGGCAAGCACCGCCAGCCCGATCGCGGGCCGGCCGAGCATCAGCCCGAGCGCAACAATGACGACTCGCTCGGGCCGGTCGGCCAGTCCCGCTTCACACGTGAATCCGAGACTTAGAGCCCTTGCTTTGATGTAAGGAACGAGAAACCCAAGCACCAGCGAGGCCACGGCCAGATGGGGGCCCCAGCGATCAAAACTCGAAGCGCCTGAGACCAGCGGGGCATCAAAGGGACTACCTCGCCGCACGGCTATCTCGGAGACCGAGGATGTGTTCGCGAAGTGCCAGAAAAGGCCGCCCAGGACGAGCGAATCTGATACCCGGTCGATGGTTGAATCCAGAAAGGCGCCCCTGCTGCTGGTCTTTCCGGAGGCCTTGGCGACGGCCCCGTCGAGCATATCGAGAGAGGAGCCCGCAAGCAGCACAATCCCGGCCGCAAGAAGCCGGTGGCCGGCCGCCAGCAGCGCCGCCGCGGCCGCGGGAACCAGGCTCGCCACTGTGAGGACATTCGGTGATACCCCCCAGCGACTCAGAGCGCCGATCAGCGGGGCGAGGATCCGCGTAACCGCCTGCTTCAGGCGGCGGCTCAGCACCGGGGGAATCCCGCGGCAGGCAGCATCCCCACGGCAGACATCCCCGCGGCAGGCAGCATCCCCACGGCAGGCATTCCCGCGGCAGGCAGCATCCCCGCGGCAGACATCCCCGCGGCAGGCAGCATCCCCACGGCAGGCATCCCCGCGGCAGGCAGCATCCCCGCAGCAGACATCCCCACCGTCGCGGAGCAGCCGGGTTGCGGATCAAATACCGGGGGAACCGAACCACGACCGACTCGATAGAATGCGCGCATGAGGTCCTATTCTCCCGAAAAGCTCCGCAACGTGGTCCTGTTCGGTCACCAGGGGGCTGGGAAGACGACCATCGCGGAGGCTCTGGTCCATGTCTCCGGAGCGACCACCCGGATGGGAACCATCGCCGACGGCAACACGGTTTGTGATTTCGAGCCCGAGGAGGTCAAGAAGCAGATCTCCGTTTCGCTGGCCCTTGCCCCGGTCGAATGGAAAGACCACAAGATCAATGTTCTCGACTCCCCCGGGTATGCCGATTTTGTAGGCGAGGCGCAGGCGGCGCTGCGGGTGGCCGACCTCGCCATCCTGGTCGTATCTGCGGTGGACGGCGTACAGGTCCAGCACGAGATCCTCTGGAATATAGCCTCCAAGCTGCACGTCCCCAGAGTGGTCTTCGTCAATAAGCTGGACCGTGAGCGAGCAGATTTTCACGCGACCATTGAGGGCCTCGCCTCCAAACTCGGGAGCGGTTTCGCTCCACTGGAGTTGCCACTCGGAGAAGAGCACGACTTCCACGGACTGGTCGACGTGCTTTCGGAAAGGGCCCACCGTTACGAGGGGGGAAAGCCTGCGGGCGAAGAGGCAATGCCTCCCAATCTGGATATCGAAACCAAGAGCCTGCATACGAAAGTGGTCGAGTCGGTAGCCGAGACCGATGACGCGCTTCTCGAGAAGTACTTGGGCGGCGAGGATCTCAACGAGAAAGAGATCACTACCGGGCTGCACCTCGGAGTCGTGGAGGGCAAAGTCTTCCCGGTTCTCGTGGGATCCGCCACAAAGCTAATCGGGATCGACCGCCTCGCCGACGTCATCGTCGAGATGGGCTGTTCCCCGGTGGAACGAGACCCTGCGCAGGGCCACAGGCCTGGTTCGGAGGACGAGGCCTCCCGGGCGCCGCGCATCGACGAGCCGTTCTCGGCCTTCATCTTCAAGACCATCTCGGATCCCTACGTAGGGAGGGTTTCATTGTTCAAAGTCGTGTCCGGAAAGATGACCCCGGACTCGAGCGTGTTCAATGCCTCGACGGGAACCGAGGAAAGGGTGGCGCAGATCTTCACACTTCGGGGCAAGCACCAGGAGCAGCTTTCCGAGGTTCTCGCCGGAGACATAGCCGGCGTGGCCAAGCTGAGCAACACCCACAGCGGCGACACGCTTGCCGACAAGGGGAATCCCATCGTATATCCGCCGCTCGATCCGCCCGAGCGCGGCCTTGCCAAAGCGATTGCCCCCAAGACCAAAGGCGACGAGGACAAGCTGATGACCGGTCTCGCCCGGCTGAAGGAGGAGGACCCCTCCCTGGAGATCGAGCGCAACTCGGAGACTCATCAAACGTTGTTATGGGGCACGGGCGAGACTCATCTGGAGATCACGCTGGAGAGGCTTCATCGTAAGTTCGGAGTGGAGGTCGCAGAGTTGCCGCTGCGTATCGCCTACAGGGAGACCGTCATGCAGCCTGGCAAGGGCCTCGGACGTCACGTCAAGCAGAGCGGCGGTCACGGCCAGTACGGGATCTGCAACCTGGAGATCGAGCCGCTGCCGCGGGGTGGCGGGTTCGAGTTCGTGGACAAGATTTTCGGGGGCGCCATCCCGTCGCAGTTCATCGGTTCTGTTCACAAAGGCGTCGAAAAGACGATGGCCGAGGGCGCCGTCGCGGGCTACCCGGTCGTGGACATTCGCGTGACCCTCGTCGACGGCAAGTTTCATCCCGTCGACTCTTCCGATATGGCCTTCCAGATTGCGGGCGCGATCGGGTTTAGAGAAGCAGTGGTGAATGCCGGCGTCTGCCTTTTGGAGCCGATCATGGACCTGGAGGTTATGGTTCCCGACGTCTACCTCGGCGACATAATGGGGGATCTCAACTCAAAGCGGGGGCGAATTCAGGGAACCGATGCCGTCGGAAGCCGGCAACTGGTCAAGGCAAAGGTCCCGATGGCCGAAATCGCCCGCTACTCGATCGACCTGCGCTCCATGACCGGCGGCCAGGGGACCTTCCGGTCAACCTTCTCGCATTACGAGGAGGTTCCTGCGCACCTGGCCGACAAGATCATCGCCGAAGCCAAGACCGAGAAGGAAGCCTCTCGGTAGCTGCTTCGGCTGAAACGCAGGCCAGCCGGCGTAAGAAACGCTAAGGCTGAAAGTGCGGAGTCGCCCGCCTGTGAATTGCCGGCAGGGCTGGAAAAGGGGGGGAGCCTCTCCCGTAGTCCTTAGGGCTGGAAGTGCGGAGCCAGCCGGCTGTAAGTTTCCTCCAGGGTTTCGGGCAGCACTTTGGTGGAGGCCAACACCGGCATGAAGTTGGTGTCGCCGCCCCATCTGGGCACTACGTGAAGGTGAAAGTGATCCGGGACGCCCGCCCCCGCCGCGGAGCCCATGTTGGCCCCGATGTTGAACCCCTGGGGCTGCATCTCATCCTTGAGGGCTCCGACGCAACGGGTTAGGAGCACCATGATCTCGTCGACCACCTGCTGCTGCAACCCGGTTATATCGCCGCAGTGCTCGAAAGGGGCAACCATGATGTGCCCGGTGTTATACGGAAACTTGTTCAACATCGCCAGGGCCCGGGTGCCGCGGTAAAGGGTCAGCTGATGCCCGGATTCAGCTACGGCCGCCTCGCAGATGAAACAGCCTTCGCTCGGGGGGCTCTTGAGGTACTCCATGCGATCCCGGAAAAGTCGCTCCATCTACCCCGGAACCCGCATCTCGCCGGTCTTCAGCGAAAGCCGCTCTATCCCCCTGGGAATCTGCATCTCGCCGGTCTCCAACAGAAGCCCCTCCATCTAACCCGGAACCCGCATCTCGTCGATTTCCAGCCGGATGCCGGCCACGAAATCCTCCAGAGGGACCACCGTTACCTCCTTGGTGCCGCGGCCCCGAACGGCGACCTGACCGCCCGCCTGCTCTTTGTCCCCGACAACCAGAGCGTAGGGGATCTTCGCCACCTGGGCCCTGCGAATACGGTTGCCCAGAGTTTCGTCAGAGGAATCGACGGCCACCCGCACAGAAGCCTCCTTCAGGCGGCCGGCCACCGAGGCCGCATACCCGTGATGGTCCGCAGCAACCGGGACCACGACCACCTGCTGCGGGCTGAGCCAAACCGGAAGCGCCCCGCCGTAGTGCTCTAGAAGGATGGCCATAAACCGCTCCACCGACCCGAACAACGCACGGTGGATCACGTAGGGCCTCCCGCGGCTGCCGTCGGGGGCGATGTACTCCAGCTCAAAGCGAAGAGGGAATTGCATATCGACCTGAAGGGTTGAAAGCTGCCAGCGCCGCCCGATAGCGTCCTTGATGTGCACGTCGATTTTGGGGGCGTAGAAGGTGCCCTCCCCCTCACCGATAACGTAGGGAAGTCCGGCCCGTTCCAGCGCTGTGCGCAGCGCGCCGGTGGCCTGATCCCACTGCTCGAGCTCTCCCACATATTTTTCCGGACGGGTGGAAAGGTCTGCCTCGAACTCCGTTAGCCCAAAGGCCCGCAGGACTTTCAGAACAAAGGCGAGGAGAGTCGAAAGCTCGTCCTCAAGCTGATCGGGCGTGCAGAAGATATGGGAGTCATCCTGGGTGATCCCCCGCACCCGCGTAAGCCCGTGCAATACGCCCGATCGCTCGAATCGGTAGACGGTGCCGAACTCGAAAAGCCTCAAAGGAAGCTCGCGGTAAGAACGCGTCCTCGACTTGTAGATCAGCATGTGCATGGGACAATTCATGGGCTTGGGGTAATAGACGGCACCCTCCATCTCCATCGGCGGGTACATGGCATCGGCGTACCACCCGAGATGCCCAGAGATCTCGAAAAGCTGGGCCTTGGAGATGTGGGGGGTCCATACGAACTCGTAGCCAGCTTTCTCGTGCTCGGCCCGGGAGTAATCCTCTATGAGCTTGCGGATCATTCCGCCCTTGGGATGGAAAACGGCGAGGCCCCCTCCGACTTCGGGAGGGAAGTGAAAAAGGTCCAGTTCCACGCCCAGCTTCCGGTGGTCGCGTT
>JBOGWH010000449.1:0-3791 GCA_050692975.1 Actinomycetota bacterium
GATCGGCGACGACCACCGGCGAGTTGTTGGCCAACGCCACCCGCTCGTCGGTCTGCGTAACAGGCATCTCGGGCCTCACCCTTGGCGGCGCCGAGGCCTGGCCAGTCAGTCCGAGTAGGGGCACCGAGGCGGCCACGACAGTGAGCACCACGGTGACCTTGATCAACAATCGCACATTAGTCCCCTTTGTCCGCGGCTCCGCGTTGAGGCCCGCCATCGGAAGCCAGAGGGACCGAAACTCAGAAATGGCTCCGACGGCCGAGCCTGGATCGCCGGACGCCCGCGGTGATCAGAAGCCCCCTTTTCGCGAAAGCCCGGCAAATCCCATGATTATGCGGGGAGAGCAACATCGCGTCCAGAGTGCCTTTCGGCACACATTCACAGGTAGCCGCCCTGGAGTAGCGCCAACCGGACCGCTGACGCCGATTCAGTAATCTCAGTTGATCGCCGGGCTGTTTCCTGGGGAATTTCTGTGAGCGGGTCTGGGAATTTCAGTGAGCGCCAACAGCACCTTGGGATCAGCCTTTCTGGCGAAAAGCGCGGGCTCCCGTACCTTACTTTGTTAAAGGCTTGGAAGCCCACTGTCCACTTTGATTGAGATGCCCAACACAAAGGCTCGATCAGCGACGTTGACTGCCCTCTCGACTCCCGGAAGCCTATCCATCTCACATTACCATTTCAGGATGTCTATCACCTCGCTTCTAGACGTTTGACATCTCAATCCACCGCCCCCGACTTTGGCAGGAGCCAAAACGCGAACACCTGGCGCAAAGTTGAGGCCTTCCGCAAAAACCGGACTGCCTGCGCTATATCGGCCTCCGATATTTCCGGCCCTCGTGATGGTTGCCAAGGGATCCCAAGCCGGGGCCCAGACTCGGTTATTCAAAGCCATCCGGTGTCCGTGAATCCGGGGGATGTCCAAGGGGCACTCCCCCGTTGGTGTTCTCGCAGGTGGTGTAGCCGGTCACGTAGGCCTGGCCGTCGGAATCCACCGCGATTGCCCCGCCGAGATCATGGTCGGTCCCACCCAGGAAGGTGGACCAGGCCAGATTGCCAAACGGGTTGAGCTTAGTTCACGTAGGCGTCGCCGGAGTGCCAGAGCATCCGGTGACCGACCCGGCCGTCGGGAAGTTGGTCGAGGTGTCCTGAGCGGCCACGAAGGCCTCCCCGGCTGAGTTCACGGTAATGCCGAAGCCGACATCGGTTCCGTGCCGCCGAGGAAGGTGG
The DNA here is from genome assembly GCA_050692975.1 of Actinomycetota bacterium. GTDB lineage: Bacteria > Actinomycetota > CADDZG01 > JAHWKV01 > JAHWKV01 > JBOGWH01. The sequence continues at coordinate 1,228 of JBOGWH010000449.1, forward strand.
CCATCTGGACCGGTCGGCAACGATCATGCAACTGACCTTGCCCTTAAGCGGGCCCCGGCCCTTGGCCTGGGCTTTGGGATGTGTCCCCACCATTTGTATGCGAATGACGTTCTGAGCGGCCTCGGCGACCTGGAGTCCTCGGCTTGCAAAACGAAGTTGTCAGAGTTCGCCCGGATCCGGCTCTCTACTGCCCGGCGATGGTTATTGCCATGCCGGCGCCACGTGATGAAAAGTCAACCCGGTGACAGTCAATTTGGGGTCGCCGCCGGGCGCAAGCGCAAGTTCAGGAAAACTCCCAAACCCGAAAGACCGGCGAACCCCAGCACTGCGCCGAGAATGCCCAACCAGGGCACGCCGCTGCTAGTCGCGGGTCTGACCGGGACAATAATGTCATTGGGTGCACGACCCCGGTCCGGCCCCTCGTACTTGGTGTTGCCGGCCGGCAGGGTAAGCAAGGGTGGACCGGCTGGGGGGGAGGCGGCTTGCCCGGCAGCGAGACTGGGGGCGCGCTCGCCCGAACCGGCCCGTCGGCCCGCGCCTGGGTCCAAAGCCGGCGTCTTGCCGGGTGCGGTGGATAGCGTAGGGTCTGCCAGGTTCGGTAGCGCGGGGCCGGGAACCTCCCCGACGACCGGTACCGAGTTCGCTACTGGCTCCGATGCTTGAGAGGGCCCGGCGAGCACGTAGTTGAAAAATGCGCTAGCTCGTGTGGTGGACCTGAAAACAGGATGATCAGAGTCAGCCCGAGTTCTGACGACGACCTGCACGGGTCCAGTTGCAAGGTTCATCGACGCCGGCGCGACCGCGTTGATCTTAGTATCCGGAAACTCGTCGTCGAGGTGAAACTCCCGGGCTGCAACCCCACCGAAGGTCACTCCGGAACGCTCACTCACCAAAGAAGCGAAGCCCGTGCCCGTAATCGTGACGGGCGTACCCCCGACAACGGGACCGGCTGGCGGGCTGACGTCTGTAATCTCGGGTTCAGGGGTGTATAGCTCCGACGAAAGAAGGGCCGCACCGTCTGAATTGCGGCCCCCGACGGAAAGCACCTTTCCGCAATTGAAACCGCACTGGGACCGGGTCCCTGCCGGAATCACGGCGCTCCCAAACGCTCCGCGAGGCGCCTCCATGGGCTCCGCCGGAAACCATTTGTTGGAACGCGGGTCGTAGAGTTCAGCCCCACTAAGGGGGGTCCCGCCAGGCTGATAACCGCCCTGAACCAGCACCATTCCTCCGGGGAGCACCACAGCCTGGTGGTCATACCTGCTTTGGGCCATAGGGACGACCCGAGTCCAGGAGCCGTTGTCCGGATCATAGATTTCTGCGCTCGCCAACGGCCGGCCCGCTGCATCCCTGCCTCCCGCGACAAGAACCCTTCCGTCGGGGAGCAGGCTTGCCGTGTGCTCGCTTCGGGGCTGGGACATGGATCCGGGGCAGGAGCCAGTGGGGTTGATGGGACACGAAGTCCAGGCCCCGCTTTCGGGATCGTATAATTCCGCGCTAGCTAGGGGATTCCCAATATTACCGCCCACGGCGAGCACCTTCCCACACCACGTGGGGTAGCCTGCGTTCGTCAAGCAAGACGGCGCCAAAAGCAACGTACTGGTGTGAAACGCTCTCACTGTGCCCATTGAGCCGGTCAGGTTCCACTGACGAACCTTGGGGTCGTAAAGCTCGCTGGGATTTTTCCCTCCTGCTGCCAGCACCTGATTGCAGCGTGCCGCCCGCTGACAGGCGCCTCCACTCAGCAGGGTAGCCGTGTGACCGGTCCGGTCCTGAAGCATTCTGGAGGTCGGCTCCGACTGGTGCCGGACCGGATCATAAATCTCCGCCGTAGCTAGGCCGCCGTCGGGTATCACCGCCCCCTGGTCGGGCCTTATGTTCTCGGAGATCCCGCCGGCAATCAAGACGGTCCCGTCGTCCAGCAGGGTCGCAGTGTGATCCTGTCTGTCAATAGTAAGCTTCGCGGCCTCACTCCACTCGCCGGATGCGGGGTCGAAAAGTTCAGCCACTTCATGGCTCTGGTGCAACCGCCCGCCAAAAACAATTACCTTGCCGTCTTTAAGGGGGGTAGCGGTCAGATGGGAGTGGTCCTCTTTAGCCGAATCAGCCAACGTTGAGGCCCCCCGCGGCGTCAGATACCTAAATCCCAGTTGCAAAGTTGAGGCATGGCCGGGGTTGCGGACCGCCACGTCCACCAGCCCCGGCGCATGCGGAAACGGGGTAACTGCCCTAACTTCAGTATCCGAAACCCGGTCCGCCGGTACCCAAATCCCGTCAAAGGCGACGTCGGTAACTTTGGCCAGGTCCCGCCCGGACACCGTCACCTCCGTGGGTCCCGTCGTGGCGCCCTCGGCGGGCGATATTGCGGCGAAGGCCGGTGCCGGGAGTTCTTGCGGGGCCGGAGACCAGGCCTCGGTGGACGCAAGCTGGGCATTTGAGTCGCCCGTCCCGCCAGCCGCAAAAACGTCGCCATCGGGCAGCAGAATCGACGCGTGTCGGCCTCGCACGGCTTGCATATCGCCCGTGCGTACCCAGGTCTCAGACCCCGGATCGAAGATCTCGGC
>JBOGWH010000450.1:0-7440 GCA_050692975.1 Actinomycetota bacterium
GCTCCCGGCCGTACTTGTCCCAGAACTGCGTGAAACAGTTGCCGTACCAGCTCTGGCCATCGTAGTGAACGACGTCGGCCTGCGAGTCGACCGCATCCAGGGCGGCCCCGAGATGCCCCGCAACCGACAGCTTATCGCTGACCTCATCGAGGGAATCGATAAAGACAAAGGTGCGAACCCTCTGAAAATTCGTCGAAAGCGTGTACATGAGCTCCAGCGTGAACCTAGCAAAAGAGCGCATCGATCCGGAAATGTCGCAAAGGACCCACAGCTCCGGCTTGCCGATTGTGGGGCGACGGAACCTCGGCTCCAGGAGGACACCCCCGCAGGAAAGCGAGCGGCGGATGGTCCGGCGCATGTCCAGCCTCCCGCGGTGTGATTTGCGGCGGCGCGTGGATAAAGTCGCGGCCAGGCGGCGGCTCAGGTGGTAGAGCGCCAAGCGCATGGCTTCGAGATCTTCGTTCTGGGCCCAGAGAAAGTCGACCTCCTCAGGAGGGGGCTTTTTTTGGCGCTGGAGTTGGCGGTCGAGGTCGATGCCTTGCCTGCGGCGTCGCTGAATCTCCTCGGTGACCTGCTCGGAAAACCGCTTCATCCGCTCGTCGAAATCCTCTTCAATCAGCTTGCGCTGCAGGGCGGACATCCCCTTTCCCTCGATCTCCTCCTCCATCAGCCGGCGGATCAGGTCCTCTATGTCCATATTGCGCAGAGCCCGGTACCGGTAGTAGTCGTCGCTGATCTCGACCTCCGGATCGACTTCGGCCTCTTCGTCGACGAGCTCCTCGGCCATCCGGCGAAGGGCCTCGGGGTCCATGTCCTTCAAGGTTCGGGACAGCCGCTCGCGCAGCTCGGCCCGGTCTGCGCCGTCGCCCTCGGCGTCGGCCCGGGTCCGCCGGTTCAGGGGAAAGAAGATATCGAACAGCCGGTCGTAACGGCGCCGCAGGCCCGGATCTTTGACCAATGCGGCCCCGAGTGCAGCTTTGAAGACTTCCCTTCTTTCCAGCGGGATCTGCTCCAGGGCCCTTACCGCATCGGCAGTTTCCGCTACGGAGATCACGGCGCCCGCCTCGCGCAACTCGACTGCCAGCTCCATTATTCGGTCGGTTACGCTCATCGGGGTGCCTCAGATGGTCCGGCTATCCGGCGACCCCCAGGCCGTGCTCCCGGGCCTTATCGAGATCGGCCGGATGCTTCAAAAGCGACCCCATCGTCTCGCTTACCTTGTCTTCGTCGACCTTTCCGATGCCCAGCTCCTGAAGAGTCTGGGCCCAGTCCAGTGTCTCGGCGATGGAAGGGGACTTCTTCAGATCCAGACCTCTGAGGGATCTCACCACCTTCACGACCTCAGATGCCAGCTTCTCGTCCATGTTCGGAAGCCGAGACATCACGATCGCCTTCTCACGCTCCATCGACGGGTAATCGAGCCACAGATAAAGGCAGCGGCGCTTCAGGGCCTCCGAGAGCTCCCTGGTTGCATTGGACGTCAACACGGTAAATGGGCGAGTGGCCGACTGGAGCGTTCCCATCTCGGGAATCGTGATCCTGAAGTCCGCGAGCACCTCGAGCAGCAGCGCTTCGGTTTCCATCTCGATGCGATCGATCTCGTCGATCAACAGGACGACGGGCTCCTTGGAACGGATCGCCTCGAGAACCGGACGCTCGAGCAGGAACGGTTCGGAAAATATGTCGTCCCATGTTTCCTGCTTGCCCTCGCCGCCTTGATCGGCCTGGAGGCGGAGTAGCTGCTTGCGATAGTTCCACTCGTAGAGCACCTTGGATTCATCGAGCCCTTCGTAACATTGAAGCCGAATCAGGCGCCTTTTGGACGCTTCTGAAACCGCTCTCGCGAGGTCCGTCTTACCGGTCCCTGCAGGACCTTCAATCAGCAGCGGCTTTCCGAGCCGGCCGGCCAGAAAGGCTGAGGTTGCGGTTGCAGTGTCCGCCAGATAGCCCACCCGGCGAAGATCCCTGGTGAGCGAGTCGATCGTTTCGAACCAGTCGGCGCTCAGCGTCTTTCCTTTCCTTGCTCTGCCCCGGCTCCCTGACCCAATGCTACTAGCAGAGCCTATTTAAGCTTCCTGCCCGTCGATTTCCCAGTCGTCTTCCGATGAAGGCGGACGTTCGTAGCCGATCTCGTACAACGTATCTCTTACCCGGATGCGCTGCGGTGCAAGCAGCTCGTTTTGGATGGTGTAGTCCAGGATGCGGACCGCGCGCTTCTTTGCCTCCTCATCGAACGTTTCATGAGCCGCCATCCTGCCGTGGAGCCCGGCCAAGAATTGCTCGTGGGGCATCTCCATCAATACCGCAAGCCAGCCGTTGGTGACGTGCTGAGCCTGCTCATCGGGCAGTGCCAGGATTGCCAGGTCCAGCTCAGTGAGTGCCTGGTGTCTGCGCGGGTCGGGCATCGTCGTGTAGACGAACAGCCTTTCCCGCAAGGTGCCGAGCAGCTCGTCGCGGGATTCGCCGGCGAGGAAGCGGGCGAAATGCTCGGAGCGGGTACCGCTTTCTCCCAGCTCCTCGAGTCCCTTCTCGGCCAGCTGCAGATTCTTGTAGGCCTGCTCCCACTGCTGCCGGTGCATCCGTAAGTCCAGAATCAGCATCGAGTCCTCGCAGGCGGCCACGGCCTTGCGGAGCGCCTCTGCTCCACCGATCTGGATCTGGGCCATACCGAGGTTGTTCTTGGCCACTGCGTACTGGAAGGGCCAGCGGCCCCGCGTATACACGCGCAGCGCCTGCCGGAAGGAGTCTGCGGCTTTTTCCGGCTCGTGAATCGCCGTATACGCCACTCCCATCGAGTTGTGCAGGAGGGCCCACTGGTATGGGAACTCCTGCGGATCGGTTATGTCGAGTGCCTGCCGGTAATACTCGACGCCCCGGGCGACCTTCTCCGGCTCTTCGGTGGCGGACCAGGCCTGGCCAATGTTATGGAGCACGTCCACGCGCTGGCGGTTGAACTCGTGGCCCTTGAAAGCCTCCAGAGCCTCTTCAAAGGATTCGATCGCCTCGGGATAGCGCTTTAAGTCCATCAGCACCAGGCCGAGGTTGTTCATTGGGCCACCGTAATCGCCGGGATTGATTTGCTTCGTCACAAGAGAGGTTGCGGCCCTGAAGGCCTGCTCAGCCTCCGGATACCGCCCCAACTCGCGCAGGGTGCTTCCTATGACGTTGAGAGTCCTTGATCGCTCCATCGGTTTGTTGGCCTTTTCGAAAAGCCGCTCCGCCTGCTCCAGCGACGACAGGCCCATCTTCAGATTGTTCTCGCGGTCCCCCATCGGAGACTCTGCCTGCGCCACGCCCAGGTTGAAACGGACCACCCCTCTTTCGAAGGGCCTTCCCTTCGGCATGCCCTCGAGCATCTGCTGGAGCTGGGCAATGCGCTTTCCCGCAACCTCCGCCTGTTCCTCTTCGGTGGCCGGCGTCACCATGGGGCTCTGGTGACCGTCAGCCATCGGTCGGCTTTGCGCTGATCTGAGTCGACTCGGGCTGGCCGTTTGACTTCAAGAGACCGTCCACCAGGCTGAGAACTTCCTTTACCGCTACATCCACGGCGGCCTGCACGGGCTCCGCGAGGCCCTTGCCGTAGCGTTCGGGGTCCTGGGGCTGGCAGCCGACGAGGATGAGCTTGCCGGGCAGAACGTTCAAAGCTCTCGCCAGCATCAGGGCCTTGTCGGGCTTCGTGTAGTGCATGTCCGCCAGGTAGGCGTACTTGGTGTCGTCGTCCATGTCGTGGACGTCGTCCACCTCCGGGTGGATGACCATGACCGTTCCGGGGGGCCGACCGCGGTCGGTGGCGTCGATCACTATCGCCGCGTCGAAGCCGGCAGTCAGCTCCTGGACCAGGTGGATACCCCCCGTGCCCGTCTCGACGACTCTTACCTCGGAGGGAAGCTGCATTTCCATAAGCCGGTGGGCGACCTCCACTCCGAAGCCGTCGTCGCCCCACAATGTGCTGCCGACCCCGGCCACCAGAATCTTCATATCATCTCGATTGTATCTTCGGCCAGGCGCCTCACAGATTTGGTGGCATACGGCCCCCGGAACGTACGTACCCATGCAAAATGGGTGAAGGCCCGTCCCGAGCAACAATAGGGAGCCTTATCGCCGTCCACGTATGGCGGGATGCATGTTCGTCGGTAGCCGGCAGCGCCCGCAGGTTTTGTAAGAGATAAGACGCGAAAAGGGGCCCTCTCGGGCCCCGATTCGGTTAGGGAAGGTAAAGCGGTTTAGTGCCTTACTTCCGTGCGTCCGGGTGGCGCACGAAATATCGTGGAGATGATCGTCTTGGGGACCTCCTGGTCGTAAGCGCGCAGCGGGCGCTCTTTCAGCAGGGCCTCCTTGGTCATCCTCGTTATCTTGTTCGGGCACATACAGCTGCCGTCCTCAAGATAGTGCTCCGAGTCCACGCTCTGGATGGGGCATCTTCGCACCCAATCCATGCGTATTGTCCTCAACTTGGTCAGGTGGTGCATCGTTCCGTAGGCCACTTTCCTCTCCTCCTTCTTATACTTGGCCTGAACTCCCTTTACTGAACTCCACAGCTCATGCAGGGGTCGTACGAGTGCACGACCCGCATGGCATCGATTCCACGGAGATTTCCATCCGCCGGCTCCTCGATGATCGGGCTGCCTATCAGAGCCTCCTCGATAGGACCGGGCTTTCCGGCATCGTCTCGGGGAGAGGCGTTCCAAGTCGAGGGCCCTACTATCGAGTAGTTGGTCACCTTGCCTTTGTTGGTCTGCAGCCAGTGCAGGTTCATACCGCGGCCGCTTTCGAACAGGCCCACTCCTGCGGTTTCCCCGCTGGGGACGTGGAAAGGTATCGATCGCCACGTTTCGCCCGTCCTGGTGAGTTCAAAGCCCTTTAGAAGGGCAATGGCAGCCGAGAGGCCTGCGAAGGCTATGCCGTAAGCATCGGCCCGAATCCGCTCCAGTGCGTTGTTGCGCTGCGGGATCTTCCACTCCACGATCATCTCGGGAAGGAAGTTCAGCGGGATGACGATCTCGACGCTTTTGCCGGTCGGGCGGATCAGGAAGTCCTCCTGCCCCGGCATCTCCGATGCGGGGAAACGGTTCGAGGGGAAGTCCTGCCGGATGGCCGTGAACCACAGCCGGCCCAGCGGGGTGCTCTCGAGCACCTCGCCCTTCCAGCGGGGGGCGGTGCACCACGAGTACTTGCCCTGACGGTCGCGCTGGCCGGGCCGAGGTATCAGGCGGTTCAGCGCAGGGTGGTTGGGAGGAAGTGACCCGTAAGGGTTCGGCCCTCCGGCGTTCTGCTGCTCGAAGTAGGAGTGGGAGACATGCTCCTCGATTCCGTTGTGCACGTCGGTCATCCGCTCGGTGACCATCTGGCCGTTGATCATTACCCCCGGCGATGCAAGGCGAAGCCGGGCGTAGTCGTCGATGGTGGCCCAACCGTTCTCGCTGCGGATGTCGTCCCACATGCCGGCGTGGATGAAGCTGGCAGGCCTCTCGCCGAGGTACTCGAAGCGCTCGTCGACCTCGAGCAGGAAGTCGAGCAGGTCGTCCCACATCGAGATTACGACCTTGACGTAGTCGACGGACAGGTAGAGCCGGGTGAAGTAGTTGACGAATGTCTCGATCGTGAAGGTCGAGGCCAAGCCTCCCGGAACCAGCACGGACGGGTGGGGCCATTTGCCGTAGAGCAGCATGATCATCTGCTGGACCCGGCGCCCCGCCGGAATGGTCTCGGTCCAGTAGCGCCCGGTGACGGGGGTCATGCCCTCCATGATGTCGGCGATGGTCTGGTAGCCGTGAATGGCTCCGCCGGGAGCGCGGGTGCGCTGGGCCAGGTCCCAGATCCGCGGGTTGCTCGCTGCAATGACCGGAGCGCAAAAGTCCGGTCCCACCCTCACCGCAAGATGGGCGGCGTGAACCCAGATTGCATCGGTGGCCGTGGCGATGTTGCGAATGGCGGTCGCCATCGGGCGGGGCTGCAGCCCCCAGGCCATTTCACAGGCCATTGCCGATGTGGTCGCGTGGATCGATCCACACCATCCGCAGACGCGGGAGGTGAGGTCGATTGCATCGCGGGCGTCGCGGCCCTGCATGAGGTTCTCATAACCCCGGAAAAGGTTTCCGGTTGCGGCGGCGTTGGTGATCTGATCGCCGTCGTGTTCGAAGTCGATACCGAAGGACCCACCTACGCGGGTCATCGGGTGCATCTGGACGACGGACTTGCGGCTGCTAGGCCGCTTGCGAGTCCGCGTCGCGGTCTTCGACTGCGCCGGCCTCTCCATCGTCATCGCGCTGCTTTCAGCCATGTGGCTCCCCTCTAATCAATAAGCGGCATCGCTGCCGGAAAACCTGTCTCTATTGCGGATTTTGCGCTTCTGAAAAATTTTCTGCAATAGATGTAAGGGACACCTAGATGTCGTTTCCATCTAGTAAAAAGCCGCGCTAGGGGCTGCTTAGTTTTCCGAAACGATCCTGTCGATCAGCCTGCGGATCAAGTGGTACTGGGTGGCCTGAGCTTCCTGGATGCGCGGTATGTAGTCGTGGTCGATCACCAGAGGAAGATCCGCCAGCTTCTTGACTACGGTCTCGCCGCCGCCGTAACCGACGAGAGCAATGGTCGCAAGGCCCCGCCGGCGCGCTTCGGCCAGAGCCGAAAGGTGATTGTGCGAGCCTCCCGATGTGGAGATCCCGACGGCAACGTCTTCCGGCTCGCCGTAGGCGATGATCTGCCGGGCAAATACGTTGTCGAAACCGACGTCGTTGGCCACCGCCGTAACCACCGCTTCCTCATTGGTGAGAGACAGCGCCGGAACCGGCTTCATGCCGGTGGGCGGGAGCATCAAATCGGTGGCGAAATCCTGAGCATCGGTCGCAGAACCTCCGTTGCCGAATGTCAGGACCTTGCCTCCGCGCCGGACCCTCTCGGCGATTACCCGAGCCGCTTGCACCAGCTCCTGTGGGCGGCCCATCTGCTGGCTGCGGACCTCGATGACTTCCTGGCTCTTCAGAAGGATCGAGCTGCGGACGTGTTCTAGGACCGAGTCCAGGCCTTTCTCGGTCGCCGACAGGAACGGATAAAGGAAGGCGGAGTGCCCGACGTCGTGGCGGGTGCCGCCGGGGTTTTCTTCGAGCAGGCCCCGGTGGTCGAAAAAGACGTGGACCAATTCCCACAGAACGTGGTACAGGGTTTCGTGGACCTCCTGGACCACGTCGGGGTCTTCGTCGTCGCACCGAAACAGCCACCCGGGGCCTGCGGCTGCCAGGGTCTCCCCCGGCCCCGAGAGCCCCATGGTCATAAAGCCTTTGGCTTCGGCCTGCTTGAGTCCCGCCGCGACTGCGGGGCCACCCGGGTCGGCCTTTGCCGGAGACAGCCCGATTGCGATGTCCTCAGGGCGCCCGAGCAGGTCCAGAGGCCGCAGGAATACCGAGACCGGGTCATCGGCGGACATCCCGAGCAGCGTCGGGG
>JBOGWH010000451.1:0-1288 GCA_050692975.1 Actinomycetota bacterium
TAAGCGCAATCGCCAGCCCCGCCACAAGTATCTGGCCCGAGAAAGCCGCAAGCGCGAAGTAGGTTCCGGCGGCGATGGCTGAGATGCCGGCGCTGAGTCCATCCATGTTGTCCAGCAGATTGACGGCATTGACGATTCCGACCGTCCAAATCAAAGTGAGGGCCACGTCGATGGGCCAGATGCCGAGGAGGTGTACCCGCACGCCGGCTGCGTAGAGCCCCGCACCGACAGCAACCTGCGCGGCAAGCTTGATCCAAACAGGAATGCCCTTGAGGTCGTCGAGCAGGCCGATTCCGGCGAGAAGAAGGGCGAGGGCCACAAAAACTGCGACCTCGAGATATGCGCCGGGGAATCTCCCCAGGACAACGCCCCCTCCAACGGAGAAGCAAAACGCGAGAATGATGGCAACTCCACCGAGGTAGGGGACCGGATTGATGTGGGTTTTCCTGGCCGCAGGAACGTCGTAGAGACCCAGTCGCAGCGCGAAAATCCGAGCGACCGGTGTCGCCACCAAAGCCCCCCCTAGGGCCGAACCAAAAGCCGCTAGGTAGATGCCATTCACGGTCTCTCCAAGTGAGGCAGCTTCAGCCGAACCCGACTTCCTCTTTGAAGCCGTCACCCGCAGGGGTAGCAGTAGGCCCGGTAAACGCGGTCGGCTTCCCAAGTCTCCCCGCTGCCCATGCCGCCGGAGGATGCCCTCCGGCGTCACAGACCCTGCAATGTCTGGACTCTACCCCAGGCTTTACGCCTCAACCACGGGAATACTCACTTGTTTTAGGGCGACTCAACAGGCAGCTCCCGCCGACCTCTTGATCCACTCGACGGTTCTCTTGATGCCTTTCTCGAATTCTTCGGATTTGTCCCGGGCCATCAGAGCTTCCCTTCCCCGCCGGCCGAGGCGCTCTGCATGTTTACGGTCGGACAGGAGGCGAGCCATAGCGTCCCCGAGAGCGAAGGAGTCTCCGGCCGGGACCAGCAAACCCGTTTGTCCTTCTTCCACCAGTTCGGGGACGGCCCCCACGGCGAAGGCGACCACCGGACGAGCCCGCGCCTGAGCCTCCAGAATGACCCTGCCCAGGCCCTCGGTCCGGGAAGGCACCACCAGAGCCCACACCGAATCGAGCAATTCTCTGACACCGTCCGCGGATAATTTCCCCAAGAACTCCACCCGGGGAATATTCAGATCCTCCAGAGCCCGCCTCATTGGCCCCTCCCCAGCGATCTTGAAAACCACGTCCGGGAAGCGCGCGGCCACGGTTTTCCAAGCCTCCAGGGCAATGTCCAGCCC
>JBOGWH010000452.1:0-4630 GCA_050692975.1 Actinomycetota bacterium
GACCAGTTGCGGGTCGAACATCGGCTCGGGCTCGGGTCCGGCTGCTTCCGGCTCGCCTTCGAGCACCGGGGCCGGCGCCGGAGTCGTGGTGGGAGCCTGGGCGGCGGGTCCGCCGCTTTCCACCGCCGGGACCGAACCACCCTCTTTGCGATCGGCGGCCGCCGGGGCCTGGGCCGCCGAGGGGGGAGGTGCGGGCGCAACCTTCAGTTCGGGACCCTGCGCCCCCTCGTCGAGAGGAGGCGGGGGAAGAACGGAGTACATCCACTCGTTGAGGCGTTCCTGCTCGTGCGTCAGCTCGACGACGTCGGTCGTGCTGTACTCGAACTCGGGGCTCCAGAAAAGCGCGTCGTACGGGCACACCTCCACACAGATCCCGCAGTACATGCACAGCGCGTAGTCGATGGCAAAGCGGTCCAGCACGTTGAACTTCTTGGCCCGTTTGCCCTCGGCGGCGGGCTCTCGCGCTTCCTTGTGGCCTTCGATGTAAATGCACCAGTCGGGACACTCCCGGGCGCACAGCATGCAGACCGTGCAGTTCTCGGTCTTGAGAGCAATGACGCCGCGGCTGCGCGGGGGGAGGGTGTCGTGGACATCGGGGTACTCCATCGTCACGGCCGGGGTGACCAGGTGGCGCAGGGTAATGCCAAGACCTTTCAACAGACCGGTCCCGTAGGTGGTCTTCTTGTGCTTTGACTGCTTGTAGCCGTTGGTTTCTGGGGCCATGTCTATATCAGTGGGGTCAACTTCATGGCGCCCGCCAGAAAGATGTTGGCAAGCGAGAGCGGGATGAGCACCTTCCAGGCGAACTTCTGCAGCTGGTCTTCCCGAAGCCGGGGATAGGTCCAGCGGATCCAGATGAGGATGAACAAAATCGTGGCCAGCTTCGCGACGAACCAGATCGGTCCCGGGACGAAGCCCAGGGCCGGAACGGGAGGCAGATACCCACCGAGAAAAAGAGTCGTCCCGACCGCTGCCAGGCCGATCATCGCGATGTACTCCGAAGCAAACAGGCTGAATGCGAACCGGATCCCGGTGTACTCGGTGAAGGCCCCGGTTATGAGCTCGGCTTCGGCGACGGGCATATCGAAGGGAGGGCGGGTGAGCTCCGCGGTCGAGGCGATCAGAAACACCACAAATGCGATTAGCCCGACCGGCAGCACAAAGATGTAGGGAACCGGAAGCCCGAACATCGACGACTTCTGCGCTTCCACGATGTCGACCAGAGACAACGACCCCGCCAGCATCGCAATCGTGGCGGCGCTGAGCACGATCGGAAGCTCGTAGGCGATGAGCTGCGCGGCAGACCGCAGCGCCCCGAGCAGCGAGTACTTGTTGGCCGAGGACCAGCCCGCCATCAAGATGCCGATGACTCCGATCGATGAAGCGGCCAGCAGGTAAAACAAGCCCACGTCCAGGTCCTCGATGACCGCCTTGGGCCCTATAGGCACCACGATGAAGATCGACGCCGCGCTCAGCATGATGACGAAAGGAACCATCTTGAACACCGGGCGGTCTGCCTGGTCGGGAATGAGGTCTTCCTTCAAAACGAACTTGATGCCGTCGGCGAGGGTCTGGGCCCACCCGTGAAAGCCGCCGGCGTACATGGGGCCCAGCCGGGCCTGCATGTGGGCCCCCGCCTTCAGCTCCACCCAGCCGAGTACCAGCGTGAGCGGCAGCAGCATCAACAGCACCGAAAGCTTGATGGCGAGGATGACGAAATCGTTGGAGAGTATTTGATCGATCACGCCGCGGGTCTCCCTCGGACGCTGCTCATCGGTCGATGTCTCCCACAACGAAGAACATGCTGCCGATAATCGCTATCAGATCGGGAACGTAGGCGTCCTTGAGCATGTGCGGCACGACGCTGATGTTGGAAAAAGAGGGGGTGCGGATTTTGACCCGGTAGGGCTTTGAGTCACCGTTGGAGATCAGGTAGTACCCCAGCTCGCCGAGCGGGTTCTCCGCGCTGACGTAAATCTCACCCTCCGGCAGGGTCAGCCGCTTCGGTACCTCTCCGATATGGGAACCGGCCGGAATTCCGTCGAGCGCCTGCTCGACAATCCGGGCCGACTGCTTCATCTCCTCGACCAGGACGTAGTACCGGTCGTAGGCATCCCCGTTTTGACCGACGGGCACGTCAAAGTCGAATTCGTCGTATATGAGGTAAGGGTTGTCTTTGCGAAGGTCCCACTGGACCCCGCTGGCACGCAGAAGCGGACCGGAAACGCCGTGGTCGAGCGCCAGGGAGGCGGGCAGGGCGCCGATGCCGACGGTGCGCTGCTTGAAGATCTCGTTGCCCATGAGCAAGTTCTCGTAATCGGGAATCATGGCGACCAGCTTTTCGATGGCGTCGCGGGCCGCCTGGACCCAGCCGCGGGGGATATCCTCCTTCAGGCCGCCGGGACGGAAGAATCCGAAGTGCATCCTGCCTCCGGTTGCCATTTCCATGACCGCCGAAAGCCGCTCACGCTCCCGGAACGCGTACATAACCGGCGTCGTGGCGCCCAGCTCGAGCCCGAACGATCCGGTGAAAACGAGGTGGTTCATGATGCGGTTTATCTCGATCATCGCGATGCGCAGGTACTGGGCCCGGCGGGGAACCTCCAGCCCCATCATCTGCTCGACGGCCATCGACACCGGGATCTCATTGTTGATGCCCGATAGCCAGTCCATCCGGGAGACGAGGTTGGTGATCTGGCGGAAATCCCGCATCTCCAGAAGCTTCTCGTGGCCCCTGTGCATGTAGCCGATGACCGGCTCGGCATGCATGATGCGTTCGCCGTCGAGGGTCACCAGCAGCCGCAGAACTCCGTGGGTGGCGGGGTGCTGCGGACCGACGTTCAGAATCATTTCCTCGGTGCGAAGCTCCCCGGCGCCGGTGAGGCGCGCGGCGACATGCTCCGGGGTGGGTACCACCTCGACCGGGGGCCTCATCCTCTGCCGCCACCTGCGGCTTCATCGGGGTCCTTGGCGCCCGGCCAGGCCTTATAGGTCCGGCTGGCCAGGCGGAAATCTTTACGCAGAGGGTGCCCGGCAAAGTCGTCGGACAGGTACAGGTTGGTCAGGTTCGGATGGCCGTCAAAGGAAATGCCGAACATCTCGTGACACTCCCGTTCGTGCCAGTTGGCCCCGCCGTAGACCCCCGTCAGGGTGGGCATGACCGGGTTGTCCTTGGGCATGCGGGCTTTCACCACAACCGTGTTTCGATGAGTCATCGAGTACACGCAAACGATCACCTCGAAGCCGTCGGCCTGCCAGTCAACGCCGGAAAGGAAGGTGAAGTACTTACAGTCGGTCTCGGGATCGCTTTTCAGGGTCAGCAGAATCTCCGGCATGCGCGCGGGCGCGGCCTTTACCAGAACCTTGTCGAAGTTCAGCTCAACGGAATCAGCCGCCTCGCCGACGCGAGAGGCGACCCGCCGGCTAAATTCCTCCGGCTCGACCGGTCCCAATGACCTGAGGAATCTTTCCGGTGGCGTCCGACCCCCGCCATTTTTCGCCCAACTTCTCTCCCTGGATCTTGTTCTGTAGCGTAAGGATGCCGCTCAGCAGGCCGTCGGGCCTCGGAGGGCAGCCGGGCACGTACACATCGACCGGAATGATCTGGTCGACACCCTTGGTGACGCTGTACGAGTCCCAGTACGGCCCCCCGCAATTCGAACAGGAACCCATCGAGATGACGTACTTCGGCTCGGGCATTTGTTCGTAGACTCGCTTGATGGCCGGGGCCATCTTATCGGTAACTGTTCCGGCGACGACCATGAGATCCGCCTGGCGGGGAGAGGCGGGAAATGGGATCACGCCGAGCCGCATGATGTCGTACTTGGGCATGGCTGAGGCGATGAACTCGATCGAGCAGCAGGCCAGGCCGAACTGGAACATCCACAGTGAGTACTTGCGGCTCCAGTTGAGCAGCGACGAAACCGGGTTGGGAAGCTTCCGGCGCTCTACAGCCAATCGAGCACCTTTTTCTTCCAGGCGTAGGCAAGCCCCAATGCCAGGATGAACACGAAGATCATCATCTCGACGAACGCAAACACGCCAAGCCTCTCGAAAACGGTGGCCCAGGGGAACAGGAAGACCGCCTCCACGTCGAAGATCACGAACAGGAGCGCAAAGATGTAGTAGCGCACGGTCGACTGCGACCAGCCTCCGCCGATGGGGTCGACGCCGCACTCGTAGGTCATCGACTTTTCCCTGCGCTGCACCTTGGGGGCGACGAGCCTGTTGATCGTCAAAGTTACCGCCACGAGGACGACAACCAGGGCGGCGTAGGCCGCGATGGTCAGGTAGGAGCCAAAATATCCTTCAGGCATTCGGCAGTGGTCTCCTTACCGAGGAACAGGGGTAGGTCGGTTGGAAATTACCACAAAGCGTTTCCGGGCCTATGCAGACCGTGATTTTCTTTGTGCTCAAGACGGTAAAATCAGCCCTACCCTTCATGCCCGCAACCTAACCGGAGGAAAATCGGCATGGATATCCTTCCCAACCACTAGGCAGCTCCCCGGGAACCGGCCGACCCGCTCGGCAGCGCGCCGGTGAGACCCGCGAGCAGCAGCGCCGTGGGGATTGCGGCTACGAAAACGACCACGACCCACATCTTCTGGCTTCTCAGCGCCGCGTTGAGGGC
>JBOGWH010000453.1:0-6039 GCA_050692975.1 Actinomycetota bacterium
ACCTTGCCCAGCTCGCGCTCGAGGTTGCGGACGCCGGCTTCCCTGGTGTGATCGATGATCACCTTGCGGATTGCCGCGTCGGTGATCTCGACCTCGTCTTCCTGCAGGGCGTTGCGTTTGAACTGCCGGGCCAGCAGGTGGTTGCGGGCGATCCTGAGTTTCTCGTCCTCGGTGTACCCGTCGAGGTGAACGATCTCCATGCGGTCAAGCAGTGGGCCGGGGATCGTCTCGGACACGTTGGCGGTTGGGATGAACAGCACCTCGCTGAGATCGAGATCGACCTCCAGGTAGTGGTCCCGGAAAGAGTGGTTCTGGGCCGGGTCGAGCACCTCGAGCAGAGCCGAGGAGGGATCTCCCCTCCAGTCGGCGCCGACCTTGTCGACCTCGTCAAGCATGATGACGGGGTTCTTGGTTCCGGCCTCCTTGAGGGCCCGGACGATGCGGCCGGGAAGCGCGCCCACGTAGGTGCGGCGGTGCCCCCGGATCTCGGCTTCGTCGTGGATGCCCCCCAGCGACACCCGGGCGAACTTGCGGCCCATCGCGCGGGCCACCGATTCTCCCAGAGACGTCTTTCCGACGCCGGGAGGGCCGACCAGAGTGATGATCGCTCCGGATCCCCGGCCGCCGTCCTCCGCCAGACCACGGTCTCCCTTGAGCTTCTTGACCGCAAGGAACTCGATGATGCGATCTTTAACATCGTCGAGGCCGGTGTGGTCGGCATCCAGCACCGCCCGCGCCTCGCTCAAGTCCAGGCTGTCGTCGCTGCGCACGTTCCACGGGATCTCTACCATCCAGTCCAGGTAGTTGCGAATCCATCCCTGCTCGGGATTCTGGGCACTGGTGCGCTCCAGGCGGTCCAGCTCCCTTTCGACCTCCTTACGCACGTCATCGGGCATCCCGGCCTCTTCGACCTTCTTGCGATATTCGGCCACGATATCGTCGTCCTGTTCACCCAGCTCCTTCTTGATGGCGTCCATTTGCTGGCGCAGCAGGAACTCCCGCTGGGTTTTCTCCATGCCCTGCGCGACATCGTTGTGGATCTTGTTCTTCAGCTCGATGTCGGCCAGGTTGTCCTTCGCCCAGCCGATGACCTTCTGAAGGCGCTCCTCGATGTCGAGCGTTTCCAGAATCTCGATCTTCTGCTCGTGGGAGAGGCTGGGCGAATAGCCCGACGTGTCCGCCAGCTGCCCTGGGTGGGTGATGGAACGCAGGAAGCGGCCTGCGCCCATCTCACCACGGGCCTCGAAAAGGTTCTCGATGATGGCCTTGTACTCCCGGGCCAGGTCCTGAGCCCGCTCGGAGCACACCCGCGGGTCCACGACCGATTCCACCTCGACCCAGGTGGCGTTGCCCTCCCCGGAGACGCCGCGGCCGATCCGCCCTCGGTGCAGCCCCCGGACGATGAAAACGTCTTCGCCGTTGGGCAGGCGGCTGGTGTCCTCCAGCTTGGCCACCGTGCCCATAGCCGCATATTCGCCGTCGATGCGCGGGACCAAAAGAAGGTGCCCGTCGGCCTTGCGGGCGGCAGAAATCGCCTCGAAAGCCTCCTCGGACTGAGCCGAGACGGTAACGACCATATGGGGAAGGATCACGCCCTCATTGAGGGGAAGAAGCGGAAGCGTTTGCACAGTTGCCTGCGCCATGTCGGTCTCCTTATTCCAGTCCGGCCGGAGGCCGTCCCTTGCATTGACAATAGTTGCTGATACAACTATAGCACCGCCGCAGGGCAATTTCGGCCTCGTCAGGCATCAGGCCTCGGCCTCCGCGCGACGGAGGTGGTGCGTCGGTTCGGGGTCAGGCAAGTGGGGGCAATCGAACGACACTATCGAGCTTCGCGCGCCGGCACGGAATATGCAGTGGCGCATGGAAGCTCTCGAGAACCCTGCCCGTTCGTCGACGACATCAAACCGGTGCGCTGCAAAGTCACCTCGACTGTCACAAACGCCAACCGCCTTGGAGGCGCCCATCGCGAAAAGAAGTCAGCAGATGAAGGATCGCCCTTCGCTCGCTGGACTTACGAAGCGCGAACTCCATCGGACCGACTTCATCGAAACTTAACAACGGCCATGGCTAAAGGGGAAAATTGTCCTATCGAGGATCCTTCCTGGGAGTTAGGGCGCCACCGTCGGACTTGACGAGGCAAGGTTTGATTTCCGGGCAACAATGACCCATGTGCCGGCCAACTTGTCATGCAGTCCCTGGCGTTGGGGGTCCCAAATAATTCGGCCAAATACGAAGAAGCCCAGAAACGGGATTATGTTGAGAGCCGTCGCGGAAAGCCAGCGTACCAGCGAGCGCCTCAAGCCGGGAACGTCTCCACCGGGGCCAATGACTGCGATTCCGACCACACGCTTTCCAAGGGTCTGTCCCAGGAAAGCAATGAGTAAGATTTCATAAAGGACGAAGCCGATAGAAACCACTAGCAAAGCGTCTAACGGCCAGTCTGACGACCCCACTCTTGGTTGATAGTTAGCCCAACCAATGGTTATAGGCAAGCCAAGGATGCAGTAATCTGCGATCCGTGCCAGAAGTCTTTGCCAGAAAGTGGCAAACAAGAGGTTAGGGGAGCTTGTCACCTTCGTTGCCCAGATCTAAACCGATTCCCCAGCCCACGAAACCTCTACTTCTTTCGCTGTGGTGGTATTTGGACCTCCGGAAATAATCAGTTTTGTAGTAGCCCACACAGACAATGACACACACAGCTCCCCCAGTATTGATTCGCAGAAGCTTTGGATATTTCTCCTTTGCCAGGAGCAGCCCGAGAGATACGCCGACTCCGTACCTTAATCTGGTTCCACCCTTTCCAAAGCTTACCCCTATCTTGCCCCAAGCCCCAAGCTTCACGCTGACTGATCTACGCGACCCGGAATGCTTGGTGCAGGGCCCCCACTTCTTTCGATTCTTCTGGCAGTGCGTCCCTCCGAGATCCAGATTGTTAACCGGATCCTGGCTCGCATAGTCGTAGTCGTTGGCACTTCCGCCCTCGACAGGATCGACCTGCAGGAATCTTCCGAGTGCCGGGTCGTACAGGCGCACTCCCATGCGGATGAGTCCCAGGCTGCCTCCGGTTGAGTAGCGCTGTTTGGCTCCCAGCCAGCCCAGTCGGCTTGCAGGCGTGGTTCCCACTCCAAACTCGTCGGTCTCGGAGCTCGGGGTAAACACACCGACTGCGTCGGTGGTTCCTGCGATGTCACCGTGCCCGTTGGCTAGCGGATAGGTGGGTGTTCCGGCGACATCTACCACAAGCAGACCCTGGGGGCCTTCGATATAAGTCGTGACCGGCCCTCCAGCTGCCGGGCGGGAGTATGCCGGTGAGTCGCCTGAATCGTCATAGCCAAACAGGGTGTCTTCGGTCACTACCCCTGCCGGATCGGTCACTTTTCGCCTTATCACCCTTCCGGTGGCTGACAGAGTCTCTTTGACCACAGCCAACCCGTCGTCTATTTCGGTGGCGTGGTCATTGGCGTCGTAGGAGATCTGCAGGGCCGGCATCCTTGGATAGGTGACTGTGGCGGCGTAGGCGCCGGGATGATCTTTGGAGATCACTTTCAAGATGTAGTCGCCTGAGCTCGAAGCCGAATAGCTTAAAGTCTCGGGCTTGGCGGTCGTGGAGGTTGCCTGCGCTACCTTTGTTCCCGAAGGACTGTAGAGCTCCAAGTCCAAGTTGGCGGTGGCCGGATGGGTGTAGGAAAGGCTGTAGCTGCTTCCCAGTCCAAGCGCTTTCACCTTTAAGGTGAAGCTCTTAGCATCAGGATAGGCACCGACACCGGTGACATCGAAGGTCACCGACTCGGAATTTCCGGTCAGCTGTTTTGAAGAGGCGACCTCGGCTCCGGTCGAGTCGTATAGGTACAAGTCGAGGTTGGAATTGGGAACAGCACTGGGCCAGGTAAGCGTGGCAGAAATCGCTCCGTTGGCCGAAACCGAGATGGGGTAAGAGCCCTCTCCCAAAGCGCCCACACTTGAATTCTCGGTTTTGGCAGCGGTGTCTTGCTGCCAGTCGACCGAAGCGGAAATGGTCCCTGCTGCTGAGGCGGTCACGGTGTGGCTGTTGGTCGCACCGGCAGCTGCGTTGCCGTTTATCGAGGAGGTCACTGCAGTCGCCGGCTTGGTGAGGTCTGCTGTTGTCAGGTTTCCATGGGAGTCGTAGGTATACGAGCTTGCAAACGGAGACGATGTGAGCCGGTCGGCCGAGTCGTATGAGTAGCTTGCATCACAAGTCGTCGCGGTGGAACAGCGATTGGTGTTTTGATCGTAGGAATAGTTGCGGGTGGCGGGTGCGGTTCCCGTTTGAACGGTTTTGGTGAGCCTTCCGGCGTTGTCGTAGGTAAACGCTCTGGTTCTTCCGGCCCCGGTTTCCTGGGAGATGTCGCCTGAAGGATTTCTGGCATAGCTCCATGAAGAAAGCTCGGTCGAATTCTTTTTGTGAGATATGTCGCTTAGCCATCCCCTTGAAGAATGATAGGTGTCTTTGGTGATCACCCCGTTTGGTCGAGTGGTTGAATCCAGCCGCCCTGCGGAGTCATACGAAACCGTGGTGGTCCGCGCGGTTCCAGAGGCAAATTCGGTCATAGACGCAAGTCGTGAAGTTGCCGAGTCGTAGGCAGTAGCGCTCAACTGCGATTCAGGGCCGCCGAACAAACTTCTGTAGGTGGCGGTCACCCTTCCAACCTGATCGTAGACGTTGCGAGTGGTGCTGGCGTTCTCGTCGGTATAGGACAGAGCCCTTCCCAGCCAATCCGTTTTCGCCACGGTGGTGCGGTCGGTGCCCGAGGAGTCATTGTAGGAAGTCGTCACTTTGTCGGGCACGGAATAATCCATCGAGGTGGTCTTTCCAGAGGAATCCTTCTGGGTAGCAATCCTTCCCCTAGAGTCATACGTTGTGCAGGTCCAATTCGCGTCGGTGGCGACACGCTGGGCGACGATTCTTCCCTGAGAGTCGTAGCGGTACTGGCGGACGATGGGATCTGCGGGTCCGGACCCGTCGGGGTCGGCGGCGGTCGTGGATTTCATCTGCCCGGCCTGGTTGATCGTTTCTGTGGCCGTGGTGCAGGGATTGTCGGCGGTCTCGGTTGGCCCAAACCAGCTGTAGGTCACCTGGGAGGCGGCGCCTTTGGGCAAAGTCCTGGCGATCCTTCTGAAATATCCGGTTCCGGGGGACTCGTAGGTCGTGGTTGATCTTAGATTCAGCCCGGCGGGATCGACGGCGCTGGCTGTGGCCAGTCCCAGTTCGGGAGTTTGATATTCGGTCGCGGTCTTCTTGCCATCGGGGTCTACCTGGGAGGTCGCAAGCCCGTAGCGGGGTTTGACCGAGGCAATGGGTAGTTGAACCTGTGAGCCCCCCGGCGGGGTCCAGTTCAGCGCCAGTTTCGCATCTTGCCCTGGGTCTTTATAGTCGATGCGCAACCGGTGGGCTCCGGCGGTGAGCGTGGTTTGGCCGGAAAGCTTGCCGGCCTTGTAGTGGGCGAGGATGCGGTCATCGGATACCGGCTTTTCATAGACGGCGGCTTCGTCTATCCATCCTTTGAACGCTGCTCCTCCCGAGCCCCGGTGCGAGGAGTCGGCGGCTCCAAAGGCGTAGCGCAGCGTGTAGCCCGACTCCCACGGCGCCATACGGTCGCCGGTCGAGAAGGTGGCCGAGCGCACTCCGTCTAGATATCCATCGAGCATTTGCGTGGTGTGGTCGTAGCGCACCACCGCATGGTGCCAGCTTCCAAACGATGCGGTGCCGAGGGAAACCGGCGGCAGTATCCATACGCTGCCCAGCACCTGACCGGAAGGGGTGATTTCCAGCTGGGCGTCGTGCCAGGCGGTGTTGGGGGTGGACTGGCCGAGCTCGCTTACGATGACCCCGGCGGCCTCAGGTTTGAACCACAGCTCAAGCGATACCGACTGGCTGGTCGGCGACAGGGCGGGGGAAACCACATAGTCGTTTACCCCGTCGAAATACGCAGAGGTGTCCTGCGAGCCTTCAATAGCGCCGCTTTGGGCCAAAGCAGGACCGTTTACGTAGGTGGCGTCGCGATGCGCCGAGGTGTA
>JBOGWH010000454.1:0-1728 GCA_050692975.1 Actinomycetota bacterium
ATGCTGGCGGCCGGAAGCGTCGGTGGTTTCAGACCTGGGGAAATGCCGATCAGTTCTGATTTCGGGTTCTGCTTTGCCAGTTCCGACAGCGCCCCCAGGCTCCATTTAGCGACACCGGAGGGACCTCTCCCGGTCGCGGGATCGTAGCGGAAAGGGCTAGAGTCAAAAACGAGGCGCATTGAGGCCGGTTCTATGAGCAGGCCTCAAACCGTGGCAAGTGCGAACAGAGTGTTTTGAAAAAGGGGGTGATCCAGGAGGTCCGGGTCCGCGGCCGGCAAAAGATTGTGGACAATCTGATCGGCAGTGTGGTGGTTCCAATTGGACCAGCTGTTTGCATACCCCAACTCAACCTTGCTGAATTCGGCTCCTTCGAGCAAGTCCAACAGTTCCAACGGCGTGAATTCTCGGTTGTGGCGGTCCGTACTCCCATAGAACATCGGGGGATCCCAAAAAATGTTCTTCCCCTGAGCCAGAGCAAGAAGATTGCTTGCGTTGCACACGTTTGGAGTGGAGAGCAAGAGCGAACCACCCTGCCGTAGTAATCGTCGTATCTCCAAAAGGACTTCCGAGGGATGTTGTATCGCAATATGTTCGAGTACCTCTGTGAAAATGACCAGGTCGAACGAGGCGTCGGGCTCCGGGACCCTTTCTCTTTCGATCTCGACTTGGCGGATTCCCAGACGATTCGGCCAGCCGGGCACGTATTTCTTTAGCCATTGCTTGTTAAGGTCGACGCCGAGAACCTCCCATCCGAGCTTGGATAAGGCCATCGCCAGGAAGCCCGGAGAGCACCCCAAGTCCAAAGCCTTGCCCGGCGGCTTTTCGAGGGCGAGAGCCGTGATGAACTCGAATCTGGGACGTGAGCTATCGAAGTACATGGAGGCATCTTCGGGCATATCGGCAAGCTCGCCTTTAACTTCATCCAGCACTTCCGCGGCCCTGGCTCGGTTACCGTCGCTTGGGCGTAGCCCTCCGGGAGGAAAGCTATTCCCTAGAGAAGCGGCCCCGCTGAGCCAGCGCAGCCAGGGCCCAGGTCCATCGGCCCTTTCATCGGCCTCTTTCTGAGGCCGTCGCCGCAAGATCAAATCAGTCTGGCTCCTTGGTCTGTATTTGCCTACAGGATGCTGCGCGGAAACCGGCAGGACCGAACCCGGATTGTTGTGGATTCTAGTCCCAAAGAAAAATTCGGTCAGGGCCCGGACAAGTCCCAGGTCGTATAGACCCCGCCCGGCTGGTTTATGGTAATGGCCCGCCCGTCAGTGAGCCGGATAATCCGGCTCGGTATGGAGAAGATTGTGGCCGCAAGACAAGATTTCGACGCCTTCGACGTGGACGAAATGATGGAGAAAGTCCGCAAGGAGGTCGAACTCAGAAGGCTCGCTCGAGGTGACGCTGCCATGCGGGAGATGGGTTCTGGCCCCGAGGACGATTGGTCGGCGCTTGGGGTGAGAATCAGTGATCTAAGCCGGTCGGCCGAGATGAGTACCGATATCCCCGACCTCGCGGGCGTGGGGATGCCCAAGCGGTACCCGTTGATGCGCCTGGGCCGGCTCATCATGGGCCTTCTGGGTCACCTCAGAGAGAGGCAGTCGCGATTTAACCGTGAGGTGACTGCGGCTCTTGCAATTTTGGTTGACCGGGGACGCGGCTTCGAAGCTATGCGAGCGGAGATCCAACAGCTGAGGGAGGCGCAGATTCGCCTGGAGCATGATCTGCGCGGTGCAGTTG